>JACQEZ010000015.1 GCA_016200325.1 Candidatus Manganitrophaceae bacterium | reverse complement strand
GCCCCCGTAGCTCAGGTGGATAGAGCAGCGGTTTCCTAAACCGCGTGCCGGGTGTTCAAATCACCCCGGGGGCACCAATTCTTTCAAAGACTGACAAAATCACTTGCAAGGTCGAACTCCCGATTGTGCTCATTTAAAGAGATTTTTATTTCAAAAAAAATAAAGAACCTATTTGAGATCGAAGTAAGAGATGTTAGACGGGGAGAGACGAGTTCGGAGAGAGAAAGCAGGATTCTTTTGAAGGCGACGGACGGCTTCCGAGAGGTCATTTTCATCGACGATATTGTACCGGTCGAAGACAGACCGGGTTTTATGGCCTGAGATCTCCATGGCGACTCTCTCAGAGATGTCTCATGATTAAGCCAGTTTTTGGGTATTTGAATTTCGGACCGAAGCCCACATAATAAAAATGCGAAGGCCATTTACAATGGAATGGAAAGGTAAGGAAATTGAAGGGGGCTTTGTCTTTGAGCGGGCATCAAAGCTGAAGCGGGCGCTGTTCTCATTTTCAGTCTGCTTCAGAAGGACCGGGGAAGATGCATCGACCCCCATCGAGGCCCCATTCTTTCACCGTCCAGGCGCCTAGCCACACCCGTCCGTGACCGCTCCCATGGAGAGAACCTCGGTATCGATCAGTGTCATCCCATTCTCCAACGTGAAAACCCAGTGGCCTTTCCGGAAGATCCCCTCCCGAACAGAAGCACCTTCAATCAGGCCTCTCTCTCCGACAAACGCCACCACCCAGCCGGGCCGGATTGGGTAGGACGCTGTCTCGGGTTGACTGGGATTCTGGGGCGGTCGTGAACCACTCGGTTGTTCCGATCGAGTACACGCACCCTCGGAAGGCCCCTGGGACCGACCTCCAGCTCCCGGTTTTTTCGAGTCTCGACCCTCACCCCGGGGTTTGAGATGCTCTCATAAAGGACGTTCACCTTCTACCCTCTGCCGGTCTCCCGGCGCACTTCTCCTACTCTCCTTCCTTCTCGCCCATTCAAGATACGTGCGTGAAACTTTTTTCCGCCGCATTGTAATGCCGCCCCTAGTTCCCTTCATCGCTCCTTACAATACAATGAATTATTATTCCATCGACATGAGTGACCCTCGATTTACACCTTTACACCGTTGCCGTAATCGACCTCTTGAGGAGAACGCACCCTCGGACCCCATTGTCTTATTTACCGACGACAAGGAAATTCCCGTACCGATCAACTTGTTTGTCAATCCGTCTTCAAGGAGTAAAAAATGATTAAAATACTATTCTCATTTCTGATGATACTCGCGATTGCCTCGTCCGCTCATGCGGCTGAAAGCGATATCGCCCTGGAATTTGAAGGCCGTTACTGGTTTACGCATCTGAAAGCAAGCGCGAGGTTCGATGACCAGGTCCGTGGAACCGAGATCAATCTGGAAAGAGATCTCGACTTAGGTAATAAGAATTTTCCTGAGGGGAGGTTCACCTGGTATACGGGACCGAAGAGCAATTTGTTTTTCGATGTGGCCTGGGCAAAGTGGGACAGTGAAAGAACCCTGGATAGAACCATTAACATCCGAGATCGGACGTTTACGCTCGGCGCGCGTGTCGATTCGGAGCTGGACTTCCAAATGTACATCCTCGGGTGGATCTGGCAGTTCATCGACCTCTCCCACGGCCTCGTCAAGCTCGGCACGCTGGTCGATGTGCGGGCCGCTCACACAGTTCTTTCTGTCGATGGAGCGGTGAACAACTTTTCCCAACACGTGGAGGAGAGTCGGCTTACCCCAATGGCCTCGATCGGCTTCGCGCTCGATATCAATCCGATCCAATGGATCATTCTATACGCCAGAGGCTCCGGGATTCCGAACACCCCCTATGGTTATTTCATCGATGGAGAGGCCGGTATCAAGATCATCCCGTTTAAAAATTTCAGCATCGTTGGAGGATACCGATATGAGGACTTCCGCACGAGAAACGCCAGTGACACGATCGAGGAGAGGCTTCGTCTGGCCGGTCCGTTCGCAGGGTTGTCACTTCGGTTTTAAATCGATGTCAAATGGAGGTGCTTTAATGAGAATCTTAAGATCGGTTTTTCTTGTTGCGCTCTCTCTCTTTTCAGCCTGCTCCGGCAACTCCAGCGAATCCTCTTCATTCCCGATCGTGCCCCCTCAGGAAGCGCAGATTGTCCAGGAGATTCAAGCGACGGGAATTGACAAATATTTTGGACAAACAGCGTCCCGCACGGAACAACAGGCGCAGTGGGAGGTTCATTTTTTCAATCCGGCCGAGGGACGGGCGATCTGCCTCTTCGGCGCCGAATATCAGATCAGCATCCGCCGTGGCGCATCCAACAATGTCCTGTTTTATCTTCAAGGGGGGGGAGCCTGTTGGAACGCGGAGAGCTGTCTGGATGTAAAGACCGCCAGCGATACGGCCGTACGGGACCCCGAGACCGGGATTTTGGACGCATCCCAGCCGAACAATCCGTTTAAAGACTGGAATGTTGTGTTTGTCTCCTATTGCGATGGATCGGTCTTCAGCGGTGATAACGTGCTCCAGTACCGGGATGTAACCACCTACCATCATGGCCTTGAGAACCTCGGTGCGGCCGTCACCACGACGCAACGGACGTTTCCGACCCCCGATAAAGTGTTGGTGGCCGGGTCGAGCGCCGGAGGATATGGAGTCCTCGTTGCCATGCTCATGGTAAAACTGACCTTTCCTGATCGGAGCAATTGGGTATTGAGCGATTCCGGCCCTGGAATTCAGAACCTAAACGAGACAACGATCATGCCGCAGCGCAATCAGAACTGGCCCTTTCCCCCTCATATTCTGCCCGCCAGCTGCACCAACTGTGCACAACAACCGGCTTATTTATATGAGTGGGCGATCAGCCGCGATCCGAATTTGCGCGTCGGGCTCTTCTCTGCGCTTCAGGATGTTGTCATCCGGTCGTTTCTTCTGCTCGATGGACCCGGATATGAAGCGCTGCTTCTTCAGGTCACAAATGACATCTCCAGCCGGGTCGGAGCAAGGTACCGCCGTTTCTTCATTGCCGGACCGAGGCATACGGTCCTGCTCGACCCGGCCTTTTATATTTTGAGCCTCAATGGAATAACGATGGCCGAATGGACTGGCGCCATGGCCAACAACAACGACGCCGGCTGGCCTGATCTCATAGAGCAGTAAAGTGCTGGCGTCCAGCGAACCGTTTTCGACCTCTCTCAGGAGGACAGATGCTGAAGAAAAATTGAAAAAGGTGACAGCCCGAATTTCTAATTGGGGTTTTTAGCACATCCCCGCAAAACGGTATCGTATACCCTTATGAAATATTCGCTCATTTCACTTAGAGCATGACTGTTCGGCAGGAGCCCTTCTCTTCTTTGTCTGAAGCAAATTGTATCGATGCTCCAAGGAGCCAGGAGGATGCAGAATCATTTCTGAGGGAGGACAGGGCGGCGGCGCAGGATCGTTGATATCTTTGGAGGGAGATCTCTCATGATCCGAAAGAAGATCAAAGAGGGTGAGCCGATTGAGGTGACACTCACAAGGGGGCCAAAGCATGAATGATCTCCTCTTGGAGGAGACGGATCATTCGGCGGGCCTTCTCCACATTTCTCTGTGACAGGGAAGCTATTTTCCGATGTCTTCGTTCCAGAGGGTGGGGTGTTCTCGGATGAATTCACGCATGAGTTGAACACAGGAGAGATCGTCCAGGACTTCCACCCAAACGCCTCGGCTCTTCAGCAGGGGCGGCAACGATTCGGGGGCATTCCGTTTCGGCGTTCAATCGACGTCTTCTGTTGCGAGAACGCTTCTGAATCCATAGATTTTCTGATTGACACATTCTTGAGGTTAGGATAATGCTTTATTGTTGCTCGATTACAGAACACAATCAATGTTTTGCAATGGGCCGGCCACATAAAAATGAATGATGACCATTGTTCAGAGAGAGAAGGCGTTCGATGGGTAAATCGCTCCGTGTGTTAATCCTCCACGACGCGGGAAATGATGTTGAGTTAATTGTCAGGACACTGGAATCGGGCGGCAATGCCGTGACGTTCAAACAGATCGAAACGCCGGAATCGATGAGAGCGGCCCTCGATCGGGACGGCTGGGACCTGATTGTTTCCGATGTGATGATGCTCCGATTCAGCGGGTTCGCCGCCCTGGCATTGATTCAAGAGAAAGAAATCGACCTTCCCTTGATCATTGTGTCCGGAAGGACCGGTGAAGAGACCGCCGTCGATCTTTTAAAGGCCGGCGCCGATGATTACATCCCGAAAGATAATTTAACGCGACTGGTTCCGGCGGTCAAACGGGCGCTGCGCGAGGGGGAAGGACGCCGCGCGCAAAGAGAGACTCAGAACGCGCTGCGCCAAAATGAAGAGCACTTCCGCCAGCTGGCCGAAAACATCCAGGAGGTTTTCTTCCTGACCGATGCAGCGGTGACCGCGATGCTCTATATCAGCCCGACCTATGAAAAGGTCTGGGGCCGCTCCTGCCGGAGCCTCTATGACGATCCCCGCTCCTGGCTTGAAGGAATCCATCCGGACGATCGGACGCAGGTGCTGCAGCAACTCGCGCAGCGTCCGACCCACTTTGAAGCCGAATACCGGATTGTCCGACCGGACGGGACCCTTCGGTGGATCTGGGCGCGCACCTTTCCGATTAAGGACGAAAAAGGTAAAATCTATCGGCTGGCCGGCATTGCGGAAGATGTCACTCGGCGTAAAGCGGTGGAAGAGGCGCTTCAGCAAAGTGAGGGGCGTTTTCGGCAGTTGGCCGAGAATATCACCGAGGTATTCTGGATGACCGTTCCCGATATGAAGGAGATGCTCTATATCAGCCCCGGTTATGAGAAGGTCTGGGGCCGCAGCTGTGAGAGCCTTTACCGGCGCCCGGTCTCCTGGCTCGATGCCATCCATCCCGACGATCGGGGCCGGATTGAAAAAGCAGCCGTCTCCCGTGCGGTGCTCGGCACCTATGATGAAGAGTATCGGATCATCCGGCCGGATGGCGCCATTCGCTGGATCCACGATCGCGCCTTCCCGGTTAAAGATAAATTGGAGCGGATCTATCGTATCATCGGAATCGCCGAGGACATCACCCAGCACAAACAGGCCGAGGAGTCGGTGCGGAAGAGCGAAGCGCAGTATCGTGCGTTGGCTGAAGCGGCACAGGATGCGATTTTTTTAATCAGCCCCGAGGGGACGCTCCAATATGTAAATAGCTTTGCCGCTTGGCAGCTGGGGCGCTTTCCGGAAGAGATCGTCGGAAAGAGACATGATGCGTTCTTCACGCCGCCGGTCGCCGAGATCCAGAAGAAGAACCTCCGGAAGATCATTGAGACCGGCGAGCCGCTCTACAGCGAAGAGGAGCTGACCTTCCATCAGCAGACGACCTGGATGAGTATCCGGATGGTTCCGCTGAAGAATGAGGCAGGAGAAATTGATTCGATCCTGGGGATCGCGCGGGACATCGGCGAGCGGAAAAAGACGGAAGAGATCATCCAGAAGATCGCTTTTTATGACGCCCTCACCGGCCTGCCGAACCGGAACAAGCTCTATGATCACCTCGTCGAGTTCATGAGATCCGATCCGGACGAGACCACCCATATGGCGCTGCTGCTGATGGATCTCGATCGTTTCAGGGAGATCAACGATACGCTGGGCCATCACCGGGGCGATCTCCTGCTGCAGCATCTGGGCGCGCGCCTTCAGAAGACGATCTTCGACCGGGATATCGTCGCGCGTCTGGGGGGAGATGAGTTCGCAATATTGCTGACCAAACTACACAGCTACGACGACATCCAACGGGTGATCGGAAAGATTACCCGGGCCCTCGACGCCCCCTTTGTGATTGAAGGGATTCCCATTGCGGTTGAAACCAGTATTGGGATTGCACTCTATCCCGATCAGGGGGCCGATCCGGATACGCTGATCCGGCGCGCCGATGTGGCGATGTATGCGGCGAAGCAGGGGCGCAGCGGCCATCTCGTCTATGCGCCGGAGCTCGATCGGTACAATCCACAGCGCCTTTCCTTGATGGCGGAGCTGCGCCAGGCGATCGAGCAGGATCATCTGTTCCTTCACTATCAGCCGAAGATGAACTTGAAGCGCCGCGAGGTGTTTGGGGTGGAGGCCTTGGTGCGATGGAAGCACCCGGTTCAAGGAATGATCCGGCCGGATCAGTTCATCGGAGCGGCGGAGCAATCGGGCCTCATCCATCCGCTGACCCGATGGGTGGTGCAGGCGGCGATCAGTCAATGCGCGGCGTGGCGGCAGGCCGGTTTTGCACTCACCGTCTCTGCCAATCTCTCGGTCAGAAACCTGTTAAACCCGGACCTTCCCGACCTCGTGAGAAGCCTCCTGGCGTCGAGCGGACTTTTGCCCGATCAAATTGAGTTCGAGATCACGGAGAGTGCGATCATGACCGATCCCGCGCGCGCGCAGGAGATCCTGGCAGAGCTGCATCGGACCGGGATTCGGTTCTCGATCGATGATTTCGGCATCGGCTACTCCTCTTTAAGCTATCTGCAGAAGCTTCCGGTCGACGCCGTTAAAATCGATAAATCTTTTGTCATGCGGATGCAGGAGAAGGAGGGAGACCGTACCATCGTCCGCTCCACGATTGACCTTGCCCACAATCTTGGATTGAAGGTGATCGCGGAGGGGGTGGAGAATCAGTCGATCCTCGATCAGCTGACGGAAATGGGGTGTGACGCCGCCCAAGGTTATTTTATCAGCCGGCCGATCTCTCATGAAGCGCTCACGCAGTGGCTTAAGCATCCACCCCGGTTTTAGGCATCACCCTCGATCCGATCTTCACATCGGTCGGGCTAACTACAGAACTGCTGTTAGCCTTCTATCACCATCGGTTCACTCACCGCTTCCTTCCCTTCGGGACCTTTCAAACGCCTCGCGAGATAGATACAAAGAAACGTACAGCCGAGCGAGAAGATCCCGATCACCGGAAAATGGGTCATCTCCCCGCTGGAAGATCGGCCGATGATTTGCCCGCTGACATAGGCGGCCAGGCCGGAGGTGAATTGCTGAACCGAAGAGTTCATGCTCATGAACCCCCCTCGGTAGCGGGGCTCGACACTGGCCGTAATCAAGGCCATTGCAGGAACAAATCGTCCCGACATGCAGACCATAAAGAGGGTGGTGGTTGCGATTGCAGCGACCAAGGGAATGCGGGGCAGATTGGTCAGCGCCAGGATCGGAACCACCGTGGAGAGAGACATGCGCGTGAAGACGCGTAATTTTCCGGCACGGTCCGCCCAGCGTCCGATCCAGTTCATACTAAAGAGGGTCGCCAACCCGCCCGACAGATAGATCAGCGGTAACTGCTTCTCGGTGACGCCGACATTTGCAACCATGTAGGTGCTGATAAAAGGGAAAATGCAAAAGCCGGCAAACATCAACGCCGCGGTGAAGACAAAGGCGATCTGATGATCCCGCTCCATTAAAACCGCCCATACTTGAAGCGCTGGATGCCCGGTGCGGGACGACTGTAGATGCCCTCTCAAGGAGGGCATGATCCTCAGCGCTGCAATCAGAATGAAGCCGCTCAACGCCGCCAATACAAAGAAGGGGATGTGCCAGCTTAAGTGCGCCGCCAGAAAGAGCCCGATCGGCATGCCGCAAATCGATGCGACGGAAAAAGAAGACATGACCATTCCCATCGCGGCCCCTCGGCGCTCCGGTGGAATGACATCCCCGATGATGGTCAAAATCAAAGCGCCGGCGACCCCCCCGAAAGCGCCTGCAATCGTTCGCGCTCCGATCAACAAAAGATAATTCGGCGCCAATGCGCAGAAGAGGGTCCCGATGGCAAAGCCAAAATAAAGCCAGAGTAATGCCGATTTCCGATCAAAGCGGTCCAAGAAAAATCCTGCTGCGAAGCCGGAGATTCCCGCGCTGATCGCATAGGCTGAGACGATGAGGCCGAATTGGGCGGGGGTGATCGACAGCACACGCAGATATTGCGGCCCCAGCGGCATGATAATGAGAAAGTCGACCACAATCGTAAACTGAATGGCGGCCATCAGAAAGAGCAGCATCCGCTCGCCCGGAACTTTTAAATCAGACTTTGAAACAGGTTCTTTCATTCGAGGACTCCAACCTGCATTGAGCGCCGATTTCCTGTCGCCGTGCGGACGGAATTCGAAGCGCTTTATTTTTGAGAGACGATCTAAGTATACTTGCAGCCGATCGATTTTACTATGAAAGGTGTGAATGATCTCAATCACACATCGAGAGCAACGTCACAGAAACCGGTCCGATCGGTCTATTCGATTGGGTTTTTTAGGAAAGCTTCGAGTGGAGCCTATCCCGGGGCCCGAGCGCTGAAGATCGATCATCCCTCGCTCTCTCTAAGAGAGAAGGACATCCGAGAAGGAGCCGAAAAAGGTTCGGCCTCCGCGCTGAGCAGGTGCGTCCGCGGTTGAAGAAGGGGCGGCGTTCGGCGTGTTTAAATCTGTTGGGCGGCAGGGGAGAGCGATCTTCTATTCGCAGCGTTCAAGCCGCAGCGTTCAAGGTCCAGGCTGCTCTTGCTTCTCCTCTGGCGTTTACAGAACTCAAGCAATCTTTCGATCCGCTTCCCCAGCCGGTTTTGCGCTCAGATCCGGTTTGTGCAACAGCCTGGAAATGATCTCTTCCGCTAAAGTTCGCTTGTTTTGTTCCGCCGCCTCCATAATTTCCCAGTAGAGAAGGTCGGGCAGGTCGAATCTTGGAATTCGCTGACTCATCGCTTGGTTCCTCGTGGTTGAAGATACCCTCGTGGAATGAGGGCCGTTCAACGGCCGGTTTCTGAGACCCTCCGGCTGTTTTCCGATCAAAGGATCGGGGAGGTGACTATATCGGTCTAATACCGTTAAAGTCAACCCCCTCAAAAGAGGGCTGTCCCGCTCCCTTCGAGAGATCTCCTAAAAAGGGAGGATCTCCCGAAGCAGGCGAGGCGCTCTTTTTATAGGCGGGTGGAACATTGCGTTGCGGATTGTTCAGCGTCAACGTCGCTGCAGCGGGCGAGATCTTTCTCTCTCACTCAGAGATCTTCGTTTTGTTGAAATGGTTTCTGAGCAGGGTGAGAAGATAGGGGAGCTCGATCGGCTTGCTGAGGAGGGTATCTGCGCCGGCATCCAAGGCCTGCTCCCGGAAAGTGGGATCTCCGAATTTCGCGCTGATCATGAAAACAGGAATCGAGTGATAACACGAATTCTTTTTGAGGGTGCGACAGACCCTCAACCCGTCGATTCGGGGCATCATGATATCAAGGAGGATCAGGTCCGGCTGTACCCAGGCGACCATCCTCAAGGCTTCATCCCCATCCTTCGTGACGGCCACTTCATATCCCTCTTTTCCTAAGGACGCAGCGAAGATCTTACAGGTATCTTCGTTGTCATCGACGATGAGGATCTTCTTCGCCACGTTTTTTTCGATCTCTTCTCTTCAGGATGAAGGTCCCCCGCTCATGAATATAAGTCGGACAAACGGTCAGGGAACCGAACCTCCGAATATTGTAGGAAAACGAGGTAGAGGGGAATTTCTATGAACTCACTTGTACTATCTTATTCTCCCTTAAACAATCAGATCAAACACTTACCTACTTACGATATAGAGCGTCATCCGTTAATGGATCGATCCGAAAGAAAGGGCCCTCCCTCGGCAGAGGAGAAATCCGTTCAGCGCCACCCCGGTGCAAACCTTTAGGAAGGGATGAAAAGGAGACGGGGACCTTCGGATGTTCCGATTAAGAGAGGGGTGGCGGGGCCGGCGACATCGGTGAAGTAGGGGTTGCAGAGGGTGAACTGCCGCGCAGAGGTAAAATAAGCGGGGATGTCTTCTTCGAGAAACTGTCGGACGGCCATGTGTTGCGGGGGAGCCAGGCGCCATGCCGGTGGTCCGGGTTGTGCGGCGGGGAGTTGGGGGAGCGCTCCATCTTCGTTCCATTCGCGCCGGGGAAGGTGCCGAAGTAGTGGTCGAAGCAATGGTTCTCTTTCACGATGATCACCACAGGGTCAATCGACCCTCTTTCTTCAACACGGTTTCCTCCGGATCAAACGGAACATTGCAAAATGGAGCGGCCCCCCTGCACCTGTTTACTTTACCTCGCTCACGATCCAGTGCTCACGGGGGGTTCTTCTTCGCTCGCGTCGGCTCCCGAGCCGCGGCCGCATGTCATATCGAAAAGACTCCCCCTCCGCGGTGATCTGATGCCAGCCGCTTCCCGACTTCACATCAAATATTCCGATATATCCCCCCTTGATGAGCTGAAACGGTTTGTGGATCTGTTTGCCGTAATCGAATTGCGTGCTTCCCTTCTTGCGAAACGACTCAAACCAGGCGGGATAGACGAAATCGGAAACGAGCGTGCTCCCGATCTTGTAGCCGAACTGATCGGCTTCGCAGGCGTCGCAGACTTCATAGGCGTAAAGGAGCCCCGTCGTTGCGTTCGGTTGGACGAAGGCGGTGAGGTTGATGTCGGGATCCCCCAACATTTCGAGCAGCTCATGGCTGGCGGTGACCGTCCATTGATAGCCGTATTGAATGTCACTGCCGGCGAAGACCTTTCCGAGCGGCAGTCCATCTTTGGTGAGATCATGATAGCCCAAGGCCCCGGCCTGATCCGAGTTGTCGAGAATCACGAGCCACCACATGCCGGGGGCCGGTTTCGACTTTTTCGGGACAAAGGTCAGATCGGCATCAACCCCCCAGGCAGGGGCAAAGTCGCGGTGAACCTGGGTCTGAAGGTCTGGTACGGCGGCTTTTACTTGATCATCCGTTAAGACGGTGCTGGCGTTGATCACGGCAATTTTGATATCGGCCATCGGTTCCCTCCTTTTATATCGTCCTATATCGTCAGCGGATCGTTTGCTCGATTGCGAGCGATAAATCAATTCGCAAAAGAAATGCCAGATGAAAAAAAGGAGCGGGGAAAAGGGAACCAAGGCAGAACCGGAGAGAGGATACGGTGCTGGACCGATTCCTTCCGGCGGGTCGGTCTGATCGTTTTGCCCGGACCGGGTTGAGCCGCCCCATTTTGGGGCGGCCTCTCCCCTCATTGGGCCTAAACCGGCAACGGAGATGTATCCCTAGGAGGTTTTAATATTGCTTCTAGATCGTTCCCTGACTGTAAGGAGGATGACATGATGCGGGATATCGCCACCAGAGGGATCAAGAAAATACTGTTTTGTTCGTTTTTATTTGTCCAAATGATTTTTATCTCCTGCGGGGCTGGAGGAAACGGCAGCAGCGCCAGCGCCCCTCCGACCTCGGCCAATCCGACCGGCTTGATGTCGGTCTCTTTCACCGATGGGCCGGGCGATTATGACCATGTCTGGATCACGGTGAAGGAGGTCCGGTTTCATACGAGCGACGCTTCGGGTCCGGATGAGCCGGGATGGCTCAAGTTTCCCCTGGCTGCGCCGGTCACGGTCGACCTCATCGCGTTGGGAAATGGCAGCGCCCCGCAATCGATCTGGAGCAATCTGACCCTGCCGGTTGGAAACTATCAACAGATCCGGCTTCTCTTGGTCCCCACCTTTGCCTCCTCTCCGCCGGCCGCCCACAGCTACTTTAACGAGGTCGTCATCGGCTCGAATACCTTTCCGCTTCGGATTCCCGACGCCCAACATGGGATCAAGCTCGCCGGCGCTTTGCAGGTGACCGCCGGCGGCGCCCTCCACCTCGCCGTCGACTTTGACGCGGGAGAAGACATTATCGATTTCCGAAACGGTGTCGAGTATGTTCTGAAACCAAGACTGACCTATTTCGATCTCGATGACGTCGGCGCGATCGTCGGCCGGATCGACGCCGCGGCGGCCGGCCAGAATGGGAATGCACGGTTTGTTTTCAAGGCGGAGCAGCTCAGCGCCGATGGAAAGCGCCACGTGGTGCGGCGTTATTCGACCCTCTCCGACGCCACCGGCCAGTTCGTGATCTACCCGCTCCCTTCCGGGCCCTATGACCTGCTGATGCGCGGGATCAACTATGAAACGGTCATCATCAAGAATGTTCCGGTCACGAAAGGGACCACGCCGACAACGAATCCGACCGTCGTTCCGCCGATTACAATGGCAGCCGGAGCCGATTATACGGTGACTGCATCGATTACCTCGCCCACCGGCGCCTGGGTGAACTTCTATCAGACCCTTCCGGGGGCCGGGGAGGTTCCGTATGAAGTCCGGTTCCGGCATTTTAATCCGTTGACGGGGGAATTCGTCACCCTCCATGGACAGACTTCCACTTTTAAGCTGTCGAACAGTCCGATTCGAGTCGGAACCTACAGCAGCAGTGCGATTCAGCTGACCGACACCCCGCCGCAAGAGGGGGTGGGGGGATACCAGGCCGTTGCGGATGCGCTTCTCTACGATCGGAGCGACCCACAGAGTGTGAACGCGGCCGCGCCGACCGTCGCCTTTGGCGCGCTCACCGTCACCACGCCGTGGACGGGCCACTCGATCGCCGGGACGATCACGGTTCATTCGGCAGATCAGAATAAAATGAACAGAGGGGTCCTCTTTGCAGTGCATGGCGGGATGATCATCGATGCGCTGAATCTCGATGCACAGATGCTGACCGGGGGAAGCTATACCCTGGCGAACGTTCCAGGCGGCCGGCCGGCGGCCTTTTACGGCGTGGAGGCGGCCGGATGGTCTTCCACCGTTCCGATCACGAAAGCAGTCGCCCTTCCGGCGGCGGTCGATCTGCGCAGCGGCAATGCGACCGGGGTTGATATGGAGATGATCGTTCTGCCGTAAGCAGGCGCGATCTCTCACTCACAAAAAAGACCCGTTGCCTCTGGTCCCAGAGGGGCAACGGGTCTTTTTTGTTCTGCGTGTTTTCTCTATTCCAATTAATTCACCGTCAGTTCTCCCTCATGATTCAAGACGAGGAAGGTATTGCCGCCGATAAATTGCACCGAGATCGCATCATACTGACCGCCGCTGATATATCCCGATGTCCCGGTGGTGGTCAATGTGTTTTGCGAGGAGGTGTAAATCTGCCCGCTCGATTCCACCCCGACGAGCTTCACCCCGTCGGCGGAGGAGGTGACCGAGATCCAGTTTCGGTCGGTCGTATCCCGGGGGGACCAGGTCACGCCGGAGTCGGTGGAGTTATAAATCTGTCCGCCGAACACCCCGGCGATCAGCTTGACCCCATCGGCCGAGGAGGCGACCGATTGCCAGTTTCGGTTTGAATTGCGTGGGGTCCAGGTGACCCCCGAATCGGTGGAGGTATAGATTTTCCCACTCGACTCCGCTGCGACGAGCTTGGTCCCATCGGCGGAGGAGGCGACCGAGATCCAGTTTCGGGCCGAATCTCGGGCGGTCCAGCTCACCCCGGAATCGGTGGAGGTGTAAATCTGCCCGTTCCCCTCGAGCGCAACCAACTTGGTTCCATCGGTTGATGAAGCGACCGACACCCACGTTTTATTCACATTGACCGCCGCGTCGACCTGTCGTATCCAAGTCGCTCCCGAATCGGTGGAGGTGTAGATTCGACCATTGATGACGGGGTTCAGCGGTCCGCTCAGAGTCGTCACCGCGACGAGGTTGACTCCGTCGCTGGAGGAGGCGACCGCCTGCCAGTTTCGATTGGCATCTTGCGGCGTCCAGTTCGCCCCCGAATCGGTCGAGGTGTAGACCTGCCCGCCCGACTCGACGGCGACGAGCTGGGTGCCATCGGCCGAGGAAGCGACCGCCTGCCAGGCTCGATTGACATCTTGCGGTGTCCAAGTGGCTCCGGAGTCGCCGGAGGTATAGATCTGCCCGCCATTTTCTACCGCGACGAGTTTGGTCCCGTCACTTGATGAAGCGACCGCTTGCCATTGTCTAATCGAATCACGCGCCGTCCAGGGTTGGCCGAAGGTGCCGAAAAGATCTTTGATGATGACCGACTGCCCCGCATTTTGAGCGAGCTTCCATCCACCGGTCCCGACGCCGGAGACCTCGACGATATTTCCAACCGTGAGGGAGGCCGAGGTCGGAAGGGTGACGACCACCTGCGAGGCACTGTCGGCCAGATAACCGATATTGGCCACGGCCTGTTGTGTTGCGCCGGTTACATCGACCCAGGTGACACCCGGACCGGCAGGCCCTTGAGGTCCTGTCGCACCGGTGGCTCCCGTTGAGCCGGTCGGCCCGGCCGGGCCGGTGGCTCCTGTGGCGCCGGTGGATCCTGCCGGACCGGCCGGTCCGGCAGGGCCGGTCGCACCGGTGGATCCGGTCGGTCCTGCGGGCCCCGTTGCGCCGTCGTTTCCCGGCGCGCCCTGAGCGCCGGCTGGGCCTTGGGGTCCCGCCGGGCCTGTCGCCCCGGTGGCGCCCGTTGCTCCCGTGGCGCCGGTTGGTCCGGCCGGTCCGGTGGTCCCTTGGGGTCCCGCGGGTCCGGTCGACCCGGTGGCACCGGTCGCTCCCTGAGGTCCTGTGGCGCCCGTTGCACCGGTTGCGCCAGTCGCTCCCGTTGCCCCTGTGGCGCCTTGTGGCCCGATAGCGCCGGTCGCCCCGTCGGCTCCCGTAGCTCCTGCCGCACCATCATTGCCGGCCGGTCCCTGGGGTCCCGTCGGTCCGGCCGGACCGGTGGCGCCGGTCGGCCCGTCGGGTCCGACCGGACCTTGAGCACCGGTCGATCCATCTCCTCCGCAGGAGATTAGGCTAAGACTTAGGAGCACTCCAACGAACGACCATACCGTTTTTACTCTTCTCAATTTTTACCTCGTTTGAAATTGATTTTTGAACATTCGATTGGTTGGGTTTTAAAGAAGAATCCGAAAAAGAAGTTTTTGATGCTGTTGAGTATACCAAATATATTTATTTTCGGGAGGGATGGCCGACTCGAATTTATTGAAAAGAGACCTTTATCCGGTCAATTGCATCAGCGCGACGACGGAACAACCGGAGCTCTGGCCCTATTCCATTAAGGGACAGTCCCGGAGGGATGAGACGAATGTGTGGCTCAGGCGATGGGAGAGAATGAGGATAACGATGATGGATGATCCGGACGGTCTCTCCCTCTCCCCGTTCGGGGAGAGGGAGAGGACATTCAGGGAATCTGAATCTGGGTCGACGACGCTTTACAATTATTCATCTCATTGCTCTCTGGAACCGCTCCCCGATCATCGGCGCAGGCGAGAAGGAAGTAACTTCCCGAAGGGGTGGTGGTCGGGACCGTCACTGAAGCGGCACCGGTGGAAACGGCCCCCGGCTTTAGGGAAGGGACCGCTCGGCCGCCGGCCAGAAGAAGATCCCCTCGGTTCGAGAGGGTGTCGAGCGAGAGATAATAACGGGTGGTCGAGAGGCCGGCGACGGCGTTCCCCACGTTCTGCACCGTCTCCTTGACCGAGAAGACGCTCCCCTGCTTGGCGGTGGCCGGCGGGGCGCCGACCGCGCTCTCGACGAGGTCCGGGGCGGCGACATTGACGATCGTTTTAGAAGAGCGACAATTGTTTCCTTCATTGCTCTCCGCAATGCCCTTGGTGTCGTCGGCGCAGGCAAGGAGGAAGTAGGGCCCCGCCGGTGTTCCAGCCGGGGCGGTGACGGTCACGGTTCCGCTGGAGGAGCCTCCCGACGCCAACGCCGGAACGGCCCGGCTGCCGGCGAGAAGCCGGTCGTTCGTGCTTTTGACCGTATCGGAGGAGAGATAGTAGCGGGTGGTCGAAATGCCCGATCCGGACGCCCCCTGGTTGAAGACGGTGTCGGTGACGGTAAAGCCGACACCCAAGACGGCCGCCGCCGGCGGATTGTTCACCGCCGTTTCGATCAAATCGATGCCGGCGACCAGCTTGGTCGGAACGATGTAGCCGCTGGCGGAGCTGGCCAGCTCCGTCGTCCCGGCGAACATGCAGACGATCTGCTGCGCCTGCACGCTGCCTGGTTTCAGAACCGCTTGGAACGTTCCATCGCTGGCGACCGAGACGACCTGTTTGGTCGGATCGAGAAAGCGGCCGTCGGCCACCCCTTCGATCAAGACCTTCCAGGGCTCTCTCGGATGGTAATATTTTTCTAATACCGTTCCGAAGTTCGGGGTGGCGAAAAAGTCGCCGCTGACCCGAATGTTTCCGTCGGGATCACGCAACGCCCGACAGCGGGCCTTATCGGGAGCGAGGACCCGCGACTCCACCCGGACGCCGCCGAGCGGTTTGAATTCGGGGTGCTGGTCTTTGGGGTTGAGATTGTTCTGCAGCAGCCGCATGCTCGATGCCGAGACATCGACGGCATAGACGCTCCCGATCGGTTGGTTGCTGCCCGGGGCGATGGCGATCGGAAGCTCGCGCATTTCGTTCGGCAAGAGCTCGACCCCCTGTTGTCCGCCGTTGAGGTCGACCGCCCAATCGGAGGGGAGGGTAGAGGAATAAGAGAGATAAAACATTTTCTTATTCACGAGATCGTCATTCCTAAGACGGATGACATTCTTATAGGTGCTGCCTCCCGGGGCGCCGGGCGACACCGCCTGGAAATAGGCAATGTTTTCCTGCTCTCGATCGCCGTCTTGATTTCCCAAGACGGTCTCGCCGGCGACCGGATTGAGCTTCACCCGAACGCAGGTATGAAAGGCAAAGATGCCGGCTGCCATGTCGGCGGCGGAGACCGTGTAGTTCGGCGTCCACTCGACATAGACATCGACGAAGCCACCCGCCGGGATGTTGGCCAGCCCCGGAAAAGTCGTCTTGTCGACCGATCCGATCGGCGCCCAGCCGTTCGCCCCGGCGATTCCGACGCCGGGAGGGTCGGTGATCTCCCATTTGACCACGACATCGGTCGCCGGCGAAAAGCCGATATTCCGGACGCGGGCATAGAGGCGGTTGACCTGGCCGATGACCGGGTCATCGCCATTTCCGACCGGCACCGTCCCGCCGCTTCCATCCGACCACATTCCATATCGGTAGGTTCCATATCCGTTCACCGGGCTGTCGACCCAGATATCGGTC
The DNA here is from genome assembly GCA_016200325.1 of Candidatus Manganitrophaceae bacterium. Lineage (NCBI taxonomy): Bacteria > Pseudomonadati > Nitrospirota > Nitrospiria > Candidatus Troglogloeales > Candidatus Manganitrophaceae > Candidatus Manganitrophaceae bacterium. The sequence goes on along the minus strand of JACQEZ010000015.1, from coordinate 77,590 downwards.
GTCTCCCAGGTGTTGCCGGGCGGGGAGGTCCAGGGGTTCAACATCACATCGGGCTGGAACGTCTGTTTTTCGTAGGCGACCCGGACGTAGAAATGGTCGTCGTCGAGCTTCTTGGCGATGCTGATGAAGACACCGTCCGCCCCGCCGTCATAGGTCTGACATTCCTGCCAGAGGGCGTTACGGTTACAGCCGGGCGCGGCGCAGGTTCCGCCCGAGCCGCCGGGTCCGATCACCGTGACCCACGGGTCCGATCCTTCCGATACCCGTTCAATCAAGACCCCCTGCGCCGGAATGCCGGCGGGGGTGAAATCGCCGTTTAAGTCGTCGCCGAGAATCCGCCGACGAACGCTGATCAGGTAGTAAAAATTCGCGGTGATCTCTACTTTCACCGCTTGGATGTTCGGCAGGCCGGCCGGCGGATATTCCATCGCCCAGATCTCGGCGAAGCCCCCCCCGCTCGGCGGGGTCAGCAGCTGATATTTCGTTCCGGGCATCCAGCCGGGAAAGGCGGTGTGATCTTGTTTTTCAAAGACCCCGGTCTGTCCGGGATAGTTGCTGTCCATCAGCTCAAATTCATTGTTGTAGTTGCTCGGATGGGCCGGACCCGATTGTTGAAAGGTGTGCCCCATCTCGTGCGCCCAGCGTCCCCAGACCTGCGCATTGTTCTCGGTCGGGTTTTCGCTGAAGATGGCGCAGCCGACGAATTTCGTCGTCCCCCCCGGCCCCATCGGAAGGTTGCATTTGGTCGCCTGTCCGCGGTGGAATTGGCTCGCGTTCGTTTCGGCCATGACGACCATGACCGCATCGACATCGGCCCAATCGAGTCCCGCGGGGGCGTTGGCAATCGCGTCGTTGAGGACCTTCGAGAACTTTCCGCCGTTGGAGAGGTCGCCGGTCGGAAAATCATCAATATAAAGAGAACGGTTATCGGGCAGCTGGAAGAGATCCGAGACGACCGCGTTGATGGTGATGGTGCTGTAGGAGGTGTTCTGCCAGAGGGTGTTCAAATTGGAGAAAAATCCTTCGACCTGTGTCAATGAAAACCGGGAGGTCGCCGTATAATCTGCAAAATGAACCCGGAGGACCATCACCTTCTTGGCTCCCGTCACCGGCGCCGCATCGGCGGACGGGGTCCGAGAGAGGAAACCGACGAACAGGATCGCAACGGAGAGAAAACAGATCGCCGCTTGGACACCCCGGCCGCTTTTTGAGATTACCCGATTCTTTATCATTGACTCCTCCTTTAATATGGATTGACGGTGAAGCACTCTATTGATATTGTGATATTGCAACGGCGGTGCCGGAGGAAAGGACGATCCTGCCGAGGGATTCTCACCGGAATGATATCGTTTTGGGTACACCCGGTGTATCTCTCCGTGCTGAAGGCGACCGACCCGTGCGTCGAAAGGGAGGGGGCCCAAAAACAGAATCGGGGTCGTCAAGCAAACACGATAAAATGAATCGATCAGCGGCGGCACTGCGTAAAACTTCGGATTGACACCTTTTTTAAAGCTGTAATAATTATCGCGAAGACAAGGATGTCGTCGGACGCTGAAAATGATTCCACTTCGGATAAGCTGACCCGGGGATTCCTAAATCCCTGGGTTTTTGTTTTTAGAGCGCCCTCCTATGCGAAGGGACGAGGAAAAATGAACAACGAGCTCCAACAACGCGTTTTTGAACAGACCGAAGCCTTGGCCGCCACCAATGAAGCGCTCAGAAGAGAGATCAACGAGCGGAAGCGGGTCGAAGAAAAATTGCGCGAGAGCGAGGAGCGATTCCGCCAGATGGCCGAGGGCATCACCGAGGTCTTCTGGATGACGAATCCCGATAAGAGCGAAATACTCTACGTCAGCCCGGGGTATGAGCGGATCTGGGGCCGCAGCTGTCAGAGCGTCTACCAAGAGCCGACCACCTGGATCGATGCGATTCATCCCGACGATCGAGAGAGGGTCCTCCGATCGGCCAAATCGAATCAGGTCTGCGGCTGTTACGACGAGGAATACCGAATCATCCGGCCGGAGGGGTCGATCCGTTGGATTCGGGATCGCGCCTTTCCCGTCAGAGATCCGTCGGGCCAGGTTTACCGGGTGACCGGGATCGCCGAGGACATCACGGGACGAAAGCGCTCCGACGCCGCCCTGAAGGAGAGTGAAGAGCGGCTTCGGATGGCAATCGACGCCTCCCGCATGTACACCTGGGACTGGAATGTTCAGACCGGCCGAGTGGTCCGAACCGGACACCATGCGGCGGTGTACGGTGTGGATTTCCCTGCCTCAGACAGCGACTATGCTTCTTTCCTTCGGATCGTTCATCCAGAAGACCGAGAAAGAGTCGCGCAGGCGGGAGACCGCATTTTCCAGTCGGAAGCCCGCTATCATTTCGAGTTCCGGATTGTCCGACCGGACGGCGACATTCGATGGCTGGAGACCGAAGGGCTTCCCTATTATGACGGAATGGGTAAACCGATCCGGGTTGTGGGGGTGACCCAAGACATTACCGAGCGCAAGCGCGCGGAGGAGGCGCTTCGGACGAGCGAAGAGCGGTTCAGGAGCTATTTCGAATTCGGGCTGGTCGGTATGGCGATTACATCGCCTGCCAAGGGATGCATCGAGGTCAATCATCAGCTCTGTATGATCTTGGGATATGAGCGGAGCGAGCTGCTGCAAAAGCGCTGGACGGAGCTGACCCATCCCGACGACCTGGAGAAGGATCTCGCCCAATTCAACCGGGTGTTGACGGGGGAGATCGACGGCTATTCGATCGACAAGCGTTTTATCCGGAAGAATGGCTGGGTCATTCACGCCATCATTTCGGTGAAATGCATCCGCCGTCCGGATCAGTCGGTCGATTATTTCCTGGTGCTGGTTCAAGATATCACCGAGCGGAAGCAGGCGGAGGCGCGGCTGGTTTATCAGGCCAACCTCCTGACCCATGTCGGGGATGCCATCATTGCAACGGACGACCGTTTTATCGTCACGGCGTGGAATCTGGCCGCCGAGCAGATCTATGGCTGGAGTGCGGAAGAGATCCTCGGGCGGCGCATTTCGGAGCCACTGCAGTCGGAGTTCACCGACGCCGAGCGATCGGAAGCGCTGAAAACCATCGCCGAGAAAGGATATTATCATACGGAGGTCGTTCAATCACATAGAGACGGCCGGCGGATCTATATCCAGGGATATACGATTGCTCTCCGGGATGAAGCGGGACGAATCACCGGCTATGTCAGCGCAAACCGGGACATCACCGAGCGGAAGAAAGCGGAGGAAGCGCTCCGAACTGCGAAGGAGTTTTCCGAGAACTTGATTCAGACGGCCAACGTGATGATTCTCAGTCTCGACACCGAAGGAAAGATCAATATCTTCAACGAGGCGGCGGAAAAAATAACCGGCTATTCCCGATCGGAGTTGAAGGGAAAGAACTGGTTTGAGACGCTGGTGCCGAAAGCGCGATATCCTCACGTATGGGACTATTTTAACCGGTTGATCGGCGGTGAGATGCCGAAGACCTTTGAGAACCCGATTCTCACAAAGTGGGGTGAAGAGCGATATATTATCTGGCAGAACAATACGGTGAGTGTGGAGGGGAGGGTCGTCACCACCATTTCATTCGGGAATGACATCACCGAGCGAAAACGGATGGAAGGGGCTCTCCGGAAGAGTGATGAGCGCTTTCACCTAATCGCCCGCGCCACCAACGATGCGATCTGGGATTGGGACCTCGCCACAAACACCCTTTGGTGGAATGACAGTTTTAAAAGCTTGTTCGGCTATAAGGCCGAGGAGATCGAGCCGGGGATCGAGTCGTGGAGCAATCGGATTCACCCGGAAGACAAAGAGCGGGTCCTCTCGAACATCCGTGCCGACATCGATAGCAGCGAGCAGTTCTGGTCGGATGAGTACCGATTCCGGCGGGCCGATGGGAGCTATGCAACTATTTTCGACCGCGGTTATGTCGTTCACGTTGAAAACGGAAAGCCGGCGCGCATGATCGGGGCGATGATCGACATCACCGCCCGGAAGGAGGCGGAGGACGCAGTGGCCCGGTATGCCAAGCGGCTGAGGGGCCTCTCGGGTCAGCTGCTGGAAGCGCAAGAAACCGAACGCCGCCGGATCGCGCGGGAGCTGCATGATGAAATCGGGCAATCCCTCACCGCGATTAAGATCCAGCTGCGGGCGGTGCAGCGCCGTCGGGACGAGCGTCCGTCCCAGCTGGAAGAGACCATCGGCATCGTCGATCAGGCCCTCTCGCAGGTGCGAAGCCTCTCCCTCGATCTGCATCCCCCTCAGCTTGACGAGCTCGGCCTGGTCGCGACGTTGCGCTGGCATCTGGATCAGCAGGCGCGGGGGGCAAACCTCACGCCGCAATTCTCCGCCGATCCGCTGACCCGGCTGCATCCCGACCTCGAGATGGCTTGTTTTCGGGTGGCGCAAGAAGCGTTGACCAATGTGATACGGCATGCCGAGGCGCAGCAGGTCTCCATCGAATTGCGCCAGGAGGGGGGGAATCTCCACCTGACGATCAAAGATGACGGCAAAGGGTTTGATGTGGACGCCGCCCGCGACCGCGCCCTGCAGGGGGTGAGCATGGGGCTGGTTGGGATGTAAGAGCGGGCGGCGCTGGCCGGAGGAGCGTTGACGTTCAGCGCTTCACCCGGGAGGGGAACGCAGATTGAGGCGATCTTCCCGATAGCGTATCGGCCGATCAGAACCCGCCCAAAACGGAGGAAGGGATGAAATCGGTCCGGGTATTGTTGGTAGATGATCACCGGCTGGTCTGTGCCGGAATGCGCCTTCTCCTGGAAGGGCTTGAGGGTGTTCAGGTCGTTGCCGAGGCGCATGATGGACGCGAGGCGGTTGCCAAAACCCGCTCTCTTCGTCCCGACCTGGTCTTGATGGATGTTGCGATGAAGGGGTTGAATGGGCTTGAAGCGACCGCCCAGATAAAAATGGATTTTCCGGAGGTTCGCGTTGTTATCCTTTCAATGTATGCCAATGAAGAGCATGTGTTGCAGGGATTGCGGGCCGGCGCTTCCGGATATCTCTTAAAAGATTCCGCAACCCAAGAGCTCGAACAAGCGATCCGGACCGTCACGAACGGCGAAATTTATCTGAGTCCCCCCGTCTCCAAACAGGTCATCGGGGATTATGTCCATCGGATCAGCCAGGGGCCGCGAGCAACCGGTGATCTGACCCACCGGCAGCGCGAAATTTTGCAGCTGATTGCGGAAGGGCACAGCACGAAGGAAATCGCCCATCAGCTGAGCTTGAGCATTAAAACAGTCGAAACACACCGGGCGCAGTTGATGAAGCGGCTCGGTATTTATGACATCGCCGGGTTGGTCCGTTGCGCGATTCGAATGGGCCTGGTCTCGTCCGAGTAAAGTTTGATGCCGCAGGATCAACCCTCTCATTGTTTTTAACGATTTCTTTTATGAAGATGGAAAGCGCCTCCTCAGCATACCAAAGAAGTCTGCGCATTAGAATTCTTAGCAAAGCCTAATTAGGAAAAAACGCCTCATCTGAATTTCCCTATCTCTCTAAGGTATTTCACCCTATTTGGGTCGGAGACTGCCCGATTGCGGATTGTTGGCTTCCACGGCACAAATAGACTATTCGGGATTCAGCCGGCCGGAGGATTGATAAAAAGGGTCGACTCAATCCGCGCATGCGGGGAGATTTTTCCGAATAGAGCGAAAGGAGATCTGATGATTGGATTGAGTGCGCTCTCACCGTGGAAGGACGTCGCGCCGGCGAAGGCGGTGCGTCGGGGTCTGAATGCAGTCGCTTTGAGGAAAGAGACAAGGGATCAAATAGATCGCGCACCGGGAGCGAATGTGGGGCGTCGGCCTGATTCGCCCACTCCCAGGGGGCTCTCTCCCTCCGTCTCGGTCCGATTGACCCGGTCGATCTCAGGGGAGACGATCCAGACCTTTATGAACCCGATGCTCTCCAAAACCGGTGAAGAGCTCTACGTGATGTGGCTGAACAACCAAGTGATCATCCAGGGAAAGAGCGTCGATCTCTACTTGTGATACTGATCATACGTCATTCAGGAAAGAGGAAAAGAAAAGGACGCTGAAGGAATCGGTCCAGTTGATTGCGATTCCGCTCCCGACTCGGTAAAGAATGGACGGTTTTAATTAGATCCTACCGCTTGGGTCTTTCTTTTAAGAACGCCGCGCGCCCCGGTTGCTCAAAATGCTTTCTTCCAAAGAGCCGGCATCTCCTTTTGGCTCGACTCTGCAACCGAGTTGCATCGAAGGGTGAGTTGATTCGTTCGCCCCCGTAGTCAGCACTCTTTATTGACGGCGGGGTAATCTCTGCTACCTTAGTGGATGGAGGATGGCTCTATGCAAAACAGAAGAACGCGTGCCCGGGTTCCGGTGATCTCGATTGCCCGTCTGACGCCCCAAGGGGTGCAGTCAAAACAGTATGTCCTGGTCCGAGACATTTCAACCGAGGGTCTTGGGATCTACAGTCAGGAAAAGTATCAAAAGGGAGATCTCGTCCTGATCGAATTAACGCTGACCCATGAAAACGAGAAAATCAACGAATCGATCCCGGGCGAAGTGGTCTGGACGCAGCCGCTTCCCGATAAAGTCCACTATGCGGTTGGAATCAGAATTGACAGCATGGAATTGGAAAAACCGAAACTGTATGAACAGATCAAGCTGATCGAAGAGAGTAACAAACGGGACTCTTAACAAATTTGCAGATCGGAGCCGATCGGGCGCTCCAGCCCGCGAAGGCATCTCTTAAAGTGAACCTGAAGCCAAGATAAAGGTCGTTTTAAAGGCCCCCCCCTCCAGGGTCGTCACCTCCGCTGTAAAAGTGCCGTCCGATCGCGATCCGCTGATCTCCTTCAACGTCTGAAAAGAACATTGTGAACAGTTCACGGTGGCAACAGACGCCGGTCCTGTTTGGGTCCAGACAAAATCGACGGGGTCGCCGCCCGAAGTGCCGCTGGTGACAGAGCCGGTCGTCTGCCTCCCGGTGTGGTCCGAAAAGAGGGCGATATGAAAGGATTGGCCGCTCGGGCTCTGATTCACCCAAAAAGTATTCCCCGCCGCTTTATTCTGCCCGTTGGAGACCGCCTCAGCCGGCGCGATCGGAACGACGTCATCGGGATTCCCCCCCGCACCGCAGCCATACACCGACAAAGAGAGCACGGCCAATACCCACCATCCGATCCTCATATCATTCTCCCACGTAGACTTAGAATAAAATAATCTGAAGCGCTTTTTCAACAGAGGCTGCGCGGACGCCTTGTCGGTGAGAGGGGGGCAATTGAAGAACGGGTCGTCGGAATCAATCCGGCGGGGGGAGAAGAGCCAGGCGATGCTGTTTTCAGTCGATCGGGGGCCGGCAATTTGTGGGATGGGTTGGCTTGGTTCAGGTCTGGTTCATTGGGTCAGGGATGCAGCGGTCGCCGTCAATGCCGTCGGGGCGGCGGTGATCGCAGCGGGCGGGGCGGGGGTGGTGAGGATCTGGTCGGGGGAGAGGACCACGTTCCCCGCCGCATCACGGCTGATCGCATGAAAATGGTAGGTGGTGGAAGGGGTCAAGCCGGTGAGCGCGACACTGTGCAGGGTTACCGGGGACGTTTCGAGGTCCGAGAAGGATCCATATTCAGCCGTCGTCCCATATTCCACCTGGGTGGTCGCCGGCTCCACCGTGGTCCAGCTGATCGTCGATCCCGCTTCGGTGATCTTCCCTGAGACGATCCCGGATAAAAAGGGGGGAGTATGAACGCTGATCGCCATGCTCGGCGCCGAGAGGTTCCCTGCCGCATCGTAAGCCGCCACGGTGTAGCGATAGGTCGTGTCGGGGGCCAGGTTGCCGTCCGAATAGATCTGGCCGCTCGAGGTGGCCACCGGCGTCCCATTGCGATAAAGCCGGTAACCGGTCACCCCGATATTGTCGGTCGAGGCGTTCCAGGCAACGTTAATCTGACTGTAAGAGACCGCCGCCGCCGTGACGCCGGTCGGCAGAGAAGGAGGGGCCGAGTCGGGAAGCCCCAGCGTGGTGAAAGTCGCGTCAGGCGAAACGGCCAGGTTCCCTGCGGCATCCCGGCCCTTCACCCGATAGTGATAGAGGGTGGAGGGAAGCAGCCCGGTGAGGTTTGCCGCGTGTGCGGTGATCAACGGGCTGGCTGTCCACGTCGCACCTTCATACTGGGTGGTGGTTCCATATTCCATCTCGGTGCCGGCCGGCTCATCGGTCTTCCAGCGGATGGCGGCCTCGCCGCTGCCGATCCCGACCGCCGTGATTCCTGAAATCAGCGGCGGGGTTGTATCGGGCGGGGCCGGCTTGGCCGGCCTGACGGAGACCGGCCCGGGTGAGGCCGTCCGAGCCGCGACAGGGACCAGGGTCGGAGGAGTGATCGTCGCGGGAGAGGGCGTGCTGGCGGCCGCGGGGGTGGAGAAGGTCTGGTCCGGAGAGGTCACCAAATGGCCCGCCGCATCACGGCTGAGCACCTGATAATGGTAAAGGGTCCCAGGCTGCAAGCCTGAGAGGGGTTGCTGATGGGCCTTCACCCGCGCGGCCGCCAACGCGGTTGACAGTCCATACGAGGCCGTCGCGCCGTACTGCACCTGGGTGTCGGCCTCTTTATCGGTTTCCCAGGTGACGGTGGCGGCTGCACTGTCGATCTCGGCCGCATCGATGTGAGAGATCGCCGGTGCCGTTTTATCGGAAGAAGCGCCGGCACACCCGGCCAAGAACAAGGCGAACAATAAAGATCGATATTGATTCAATGGACTCATAGAAGAATCACCTTGGATTGGACCGCGCCGATCGGTCTGCCCGTATGCCAGTCTCGGAAGGCGTGTTGACGGCAAGGCCGTCGGCTCGATTATGCGAGACGGACATCTTCCGTCGCCGCCGTCATGACGAAGACCTTTTCATTGTTGCTGCGCGGATCGGAGAAAAAGAGAAAGAACCCCCGTCTTTCGGGGCCGACGCCGGTGGTATAGCCGAAGAGGTTCTCGCCGTCTTTGAAGCAGACCATCACTTTCCTCCCGAGCCCCGGCCGATGAATGTCGTAACGCTCGCCATGATACCAATTCCCCTCATAGCTTTTTACAAAGAAGATTCCTTTGAGCTCGGAGGGGTAGACCCGAATCGTCTCTCCCGTATTTCTTTTGGTAACGTGAAACCAGCTTTTATCGGAAGAGAAGTCGCAGGTGGTCCCCTTGACGATGTGCCCGTCCAGATAGTGCAGAACGATTTTGTTTTTCATGAATTACTTCTCCAGAAAGGAATTCTTGAATCCAGTGCATCTAATTCCAGAATGGAATTATTTTATAATACGAAAAACTCAAAATCAAGAAGAAAAATACCGAATTTGAGTATATTCAGATGGGTGCCGAGGTTCCCGACCCGCGGGAGCTTATCGAAGCGGAGGGGTGTGGGTGGTGGCCGGGGCGCTCAGGGCGGAGAGGTTCCCTGCCGCATCATACGCCGCCACGGTGTAGCGATAGGCCGCATCCGGTTCCAGCAGGGTATCCGAGTAGATCTGGCTGTTCAGGGTCGCCGCCAGGAGGCCGTTGCGATACAGTCGATAACCGGCCACGCCGATGTTGTCGGTGGAGGGATTCCACGCGACCGTGATCTGGGTTGGAGAGACCGCGACCGCCGTGAGACCGGTCGGCATCGAAGGCTCGATCGTGTCGGGAGGGGAGGCGGTGGTGAAAGTCGCATCGGGCGAGACCGCCAAATTGCCGTCGCCGTCGCGGCTCTTCACCCGATAGTGATAACGCGTAGAGGGAAGCAGTCCGGTTAAATTTTGGGAATGCCTCTTCATCAAGGCGAACATCATCGGTGTGGAGAACCCGTAAGCGGGGGTCGCGCCGTATTCGATCTGCGTATCGGCAAGCTCGTCGGTGGTCCAACGGACGACGGCACTGCTTAACGTGATCTCTCCGGCCGTGATGTCAGAGAGGCTCGGCGGGGTGACATCGGGCGGCAGGGCGGTGGTAAAGGTATTGTCGCCCGAGGTTGCCTTGTTCCGGGCCGTATCCTGGCTGATGATCCGGTAGTGATAGGTCGTCGCGCCTTTCAGGTCGTTGAGAGTGACCTGATGGGACAGAACCAACGCAGGATCGAACGTTGAGAGCATTCCATAGGTCGTGGTGGTTCCATATTCGATCTGGGAGGTGGCCGGCTCATCGGTGGTCCAGAGGAGGGCCAGCCCCGTCGGTGTGACCTTCGCGCCGATTCCGGAAAGGAGTGGCGGCGTGATGTCGGGCGGCGCGGGGGTCGTGACGCTGACGGCGGCGGCCTGTGCAGAGGCATTCTCCGCCGCATCATAGGCGGCGATGCTGTAATGATAGGTGGTGGAGGGGGCCAGGCCGGTATCTTTGTAGCCGACCCAGGGGGTCGTTCCGACCAGGGTGCCGTTTCGATAAACCCGATAGCCGGAGACCGAAACGTTGTCGGTCGAGGCGGTCCAACTCAGGACAATTTGACTGGCGGAGATCGCCGATGCCGTTAGTGCCGTCGGGATCGAAGGGGCCGTCGTATCAGCAAGGGCTGCGGTGGTAAAGGTGCCGTCGCCGGAGAGCGCCGGATTTCCCGCCGCGTCTCTACTCCGCGCCCGGAAGTGGTAAAGCGTCGAAGGACTCAGTCCGGTCAATCGTTGCGTATGTGCAGTGGCCGGCGCGGTTACAATCGAGGTGAATGCCCCATAGGTGGCCGTGGTTCCATATTCCACCTGGGTGTCGGCCGGCTCATTGGTTGTCCAGCGGATGGTGGCATCGCTGCCGGTGATATCCGAAACCATCATCCCCGAAATCACCGGCGCCGTGGTGTCGGGTGGGGCGAGGGTCGTGGCGCTCACCGCAGCCGACGGCTCCGAGACCATCCCGCTCGCGTCATAGGCCGAGATACTGTAACGGTAGGTGGTTGAAGCCTCCAGGCCGGTATCGGAATAAAGAGTTAAAGCGGTGGTGCCGATCTGAATGCCGTTTCGGTAGACCCGATAGCCGGCCAATCCGACGCTGTTTGTGGAGGGGTTCCAGTTCAGGACGATTTGACTGGCGGAGCCCGCTTTGGCGGTGAGACCGGTCGGCGCCGACCGCTCCCCCGGGTTGGCGACCGAGTAAATGATTTGAAGCGAAGGGCGGCGTGAAGGAGCGGGATGCTCCATGCTGGCAAAGGTCCGATAATGGTCGGCCGGTTTGGTCGGATCGGGGTTGAGCAGCAGCCCATAGTTGGTCGAGGGATTGTTCACCCACTCCTGTACCATCGTTCGGATATTCCAGCTCTTGTTTCCCCGTGTCTGGTCGACCGTATGACGGTCATAGGCCGCCGAGATGTCCCCCTGAGCCATCGGTATGTTGTCGTTGCAACAACCGCTGGCGCTCCAGGCGTTGACGCCGTCATAGGTAGACCCGGTCGCTTTGGAGAGATCGGGGTTCTTGTGAAGAATCTTATGGACGGTGACCATGTAGGTGGGATCGCTCTTGGTATCTGTGCTCACCAAAGAGAGGGTCAGCGTTGCACTTTGAATCACCGCGCCCGGTACGATGCCGCTCACGTCAAACTTCATCAAGGCCGCATTGGCAATCCGATGGTCGGGCCAGGTATAGAGGCTGAGCGTTTCTCCGCCGCTGTTCACCGACGCGTTGAGGTCCAAATAGGTATCGGCCGTGGGGGTCAGCATGATCGTCGCTGCTGCGGTGAGAGGGGAGGGGTCCGCTGCGGTGGTAAGAGTGGCAGAGGAGAGAACCGCCACAACCCCTGTTGAGAATGCTGCAACCAGTCGCTGTAGAAGGTGTCGCGTCATGTAGGATCGGATTAAGATTCTGTGAGATTGCCTGTCGCATGGATGTTTCAGTCCGCCGGGCGCGGGTGACGCTTGCGGGGCCGAGCATTCATGTGATAAATACTACTGAGGGATGATATTACAGGGAGGAATCTCTGAAATCAACAAAAAAATATACCATGTATGAATAATATGGAAATGTGCTGGGTGCATTTCAATGAAAGTCATGGCTGGGGATTTCTCCTTCCATCTTCAGCGGCCAGACCCGGCCGGCGCGGACGGAGAGGGTTCCGTCCGTTTTCTGCAGGATTCCTTCTACGATCAGCGCGGGGGAGGAGAGAATCACGGCGCGATATCTTTGAAAAAGAGCGGGCCGGAGAATCGCCTGCGACATGCCGCTTTCGTCCTCCAGCGTCAAAAAGACAAATCCCTTTGCCGTTCCAGGCCGCTGCCGGACGATCACGGAACCGGCCGTCCGAACCCGCTCCCCTTCCAAAAGACCGGCGAGCTCCGCCGCCGAATGAACCCCCTGGGCGCGAAGCCTCTCTCTGGCGTAGGCGATCAGATGGGGTCCGGCCGTCATCTGGGCGCTCTGATAATCGGCCATCGTCTCCTCATAGGCCGACATTTCCGGAAGGGGGGAATCATCCTTCTGCGGGATCGCATCGAGCAGCGGCCCCAACGGCCAGGCAACCTCGGCCGCCTGCCAAAGGGCGGCCCGCCGCGTCAGGCCGAAGGGGGCGAGCGCCCCGACATGCGCCAACCGGTCGAGCGCATCGTCCTGCAAAGCGCACCGGCGGGCGAGATCGGTCACGTTTTGAAAAGGGGCCTTCGCCTGCTCCTGTTCAATCCGCTTTCCGTCCGACTCCCGCAAGCCCTTTATAAAACGGAGGCCGAGCCGCATCCCTTGCTGCGCGCGCATCCCCTCCCACCGGCAGCCCCAGCCGGAGCGGGTCACATCGATCGGATGGATCGCCACCTGGTGCCGCTGGGCATCTTTCACCAGGGTGGCCGGATGATAAAAGCCCATCGGCCAGGCATTGAGCAACGACGCGTAGAAGGCGGCGGGGTGATGCGCTTTAAGGTAGGCGCTCGCATAGGCAATCAGCGCAAAGCTCGCCGCATGCGACTCCGGAAAGCCGTAGAGGGCGAAGGACGTGATCATCCGGGCGATCTCATCAGAGCCGGCCGCGTCGATCCCCTTCGCGATCATTCCCTCGCGCAGCCGCCGCTCGATCGTCTCCATCCGCTCGGCCGACCGCTTGAATCCGATCGCCCGCCGCAGCTCCTCCGCCTCTCCGCCGGAGAAGCCGGCCGCCACCATCGCCATCCGCAACACCTGCTCCTGAAAGAGCGGCACCCCCAGCGTCCGTTTTAGAATCGGCTCCAGCGATGGATGGGGATAGACAACCGGGGCTTTTTGTTGCCGGCGGTCGAAAAAGGGACGGACCATCCCGCCGACGATCGGGCCGGGGCGGATGATCGCGACCTGAACGACGATATCGTAGAAGCGGGTCGGCGCGTGGCGCGGCAGCGACGCCATCTGGGCGCGGCTCTCGAGCTGAAAGACGCCGATCGTATCGGCCGCGTTGATCATGGCGAAGACCTTGGGATCATCCGGCGGCAGGCGGGCCAAATCAATGTCGATCCCTTCATGCCGTTTGATCATCGGCACCACCTCTTCCAGCACCGCGAGCATTCCCAATCCCAAGAGATCGATCTTGAGAATCTTCAGGTCGGCGCAATCGTCCTTGTCCCACTGGATCACCACCCGGCCCGGCATCGAGGCCGGCTCCAGCGGCGCGATCTGATCGAGGCGTCCCGCCGCCACGACCATCCCGCCGGAATGTTGCCCGAGATGCCGCGGCAGGTTCTGCATCCGAAGCCAGAGCTGCACCATCTTTCGAACGCGAAGGGTGGTCGGGTCGAGTCCGCAGGCGGCGACCTGTTTTAGAACGATCTTCGGATCTTTCCGGACCTCCTCCCCCGAGAGGCTCCCGAGGCCCCCCGCCAGTTTTTCGACCTGTTCCGCCGAGCAGCCGAAGGCCTTCGCCGCCTCCCGGATTGCCGAGCGGGGACGGTAGGTAATGACGTTTGCCGTCATCGCCGCGCTCTGTTTTCCATATTTGGAGTAGAGGTATTGGATCGCCCGCTCACGCTGATCTCCCGACGGAAGATCGAGGTCGATGTCGGGCCACTCCCCCCGCTCCTCGGAGAGGAATCGCTCGAAGAGAAGATCCATCTTGACCGGGTCGACCGCCGTGATCGAGAGCGCGTAACAGACCGCGCTGTTGGCGGCGGAGCCCCGTCCCTGGACCATGATCTTTTCTCGTTTGCAGAATTGGACGATGTCCCAGACGATCAGAAAATAGCCGGCGAGGTCGAGCTTCTCGATCAGCGCCAATTCCTTTTCAATTTGGGCGCCGGTTTTGGGGTCGATCGCGGAGAAGCGCGTGCGCGCTCCCTCCCAGGTGACCTTCCGAAGATAGGAGCTCGGCGTCTCTCCCGCCGGAAGGGGATAGGTCGGGAAGCGATAGCCCAGATCGTCGAGGGTGAAATCGAGTTTTTCGGCCAGCTCTCCCGTCGCCGTCAGCGCCTCCGGCAGATCGGCAAAGAGCCGGTTCATCTCGGCGGCCCCTTTCAGGTGACGCTCCCGGTTGACCGCCAAGATCCCTTTCGCTTCGTCCAACGGGGTGTGCCGCCGGATGCAGGTCAAAAGATCGAAGAGCTCTTTGTCGTCCGGTTTTGCATAGCGGACCCCGTTGGTTGCAATGAGCGGGAGGCCGGCCGCGCGGGCGAGATCGATCAAGAGGTGATTGCGCGCCTCCTGATCGCGCCGCCGATGCCGCTGCAGCTCGACATAGAGCCGTTCCGGAAAAAGCGCCGCCAACCGACGGAGCGTCTGCCGGGCGGTGTCGATCGGATTTTCTTCCGAGAGTGCCGCGACCAGCGGCCCTTCGTCCCCGCCGGTCAGACAATAGAGTCCTTCGGCATGATGGGCGATCTGCTCCCAGGTAACGGCGGCCTCTCCTTTTTTCCGGCCGAGGGCCCCTGCGGTCAGCAGCCTACAGAGGTTCTGATAGCCGCTCCGGGAGGCGACCAGCAAGGTGAGGCGGGGGAGCGGCTGTAAAAAAGGGGAGCGGGTTGTTTTGACAGACGCCGGCAGTGAAACGCGCTCGGAGAGAATGACTTCGGCGCCGACCAACGGCTTCATGCCGATTGCCTTGGCCGCCTTATAAAAACGCGGCGCGCCATAGAGGCCATTGGTATCGACCAACGCCACGGCGGCGAGACCGAGCTCGGCCGCGCGGTCGATCAGATCCTCCGGAAGCGAAGCCCCTTCCAAAAAAGAAAATGCCGATCCAGCATGCAGTTCAACGTAAGGGCGCAAGCGATTCCTCCAGACGGAGATCGACACGGCTAATCGTAAACGCCGTCGGCAAACCAATTTCCCTGTTGGCGATCGTGAAAGATCCGATAGACACCGCCGTCGGCCAACTCCAGATCCCAGTAGTCGCGCGTGACCGCTTCTTCCGACCACCACCCCTCTTCCAGCCGCCACGGTCCCGAGGCGACCCGGACCTTTCCTGAAATGGAAGGGAGAGGATCGGCCCGCTTCTCGGTTTTGATCTGAATCGGCTGGGGCGGCACTCCCCCATACTGCACCTTGAGGAGGATTTTCGGGCGGAGCACCCGGATGGCGGCGGCCAAGGAAGGTCTCTCCAAGAGAGGCATCCTCCTCGGAGGGGGGGGCGCGTACTCCGACATGAAATACCGCTCCGGGCGGGTACCGTCGGCCCGCTGCGGGGAGCCGATCCGGTCGGCGCCGAGCAGCAGCGACAGACGGGCCCTGACCGTCGCCAGGCTGTCGGGAGAGGGGCTGGCCGGACCGAAGAGGGAAAACTGAGCCTGCCGCAACGGCTCGGGATGGGCATGGAGGGTGATGCCGTTAACTGGCGCGCGGGGCGGATGGGCCGCTAACTCCAAAGAGAGGAGCTCCAGTAACGTCTTCACCTCCGCCGTCGGAGCGGCCAGCGACAGCGACCGAGTTTCTTCTCCCTTCGGATCGAACGAGAGTTCCAGATCGAGCCGCCGGCAGGCGACTCCGAACGTGGAAAGATGCTGACCGAGGCGATCGAGCATCGGACGGGTGACGGCGCAAAAGGCCTCGATCCCGCAGAGGGTCCACTCGAGATCGATCCGCTCGGAGAAGACGAGGGGACTTCGCCAGGCGGAGAGCGGCCGCTCGTCCGATCCCTGCGCGGTCCGATGGAGCGCCAGCCCTTCCGGCCCCAGCCGCCGTGCAACGTCGCCGGGGGAGAGGGCGGCGAACTCGCCGGCGGTCCGAATCCCCCAACGGGCGAGCCGCTCTAATAAAGGAGGAGGGGGTTTTAACCAGGCGAGGGAGAGCGGCGCCAGATAGGCGGCATCTCCCCCTTTGGGAAGGATCGCCGGATTTCCCCGGGAGCGCCAAGCGGCCAATCGGGCCGCTGTTCTCCCCTCGGCCACCCCGACCTGTGCGGAGAACCCCGCGGCCGCCGCCGCATCAACCGCTCTTTCGGCGAGGGCCCGCTCGTCTCCCATCCCCCGCAGATCGAGATAGATACATCCCAATCCAGAATTTTCTATGATGGGCGACAGTCCGGAGGCGGTTTCAAGAAGGCGTTCCTGGGCCGATTGCTCGGCCGCGCGGTCGCGCGGTCTGGCGACGATCTCCGGAAAGAGGGCCCGCGCCTGATGAAGGGAGAGTCCCGGATGGATCCCGCGCCGCCGGGCCGTCGGGCTGGCCGCAATGACCGCCGGGGTCGCCCCCTCCGCCTCGAAGACGGCGATCGCGGCCTGCGTGATCTGCGGCTCTTGTCGGAAGCGCGCGGCGAGCGGGAAGTCAGGGACGAGCAGACAGGCGATCCGCCGCGGCATCGGCCTTCTCCTTCCCTCGAATCTCTTCATCGATCGGATGGACCGGAAGAAAGAGCGCTCCCGAAAATGCGCGCCGCCCCCCTTTCCGCCGTTGAAGGGTGAAATCGACCCGAAGGCCCGACAGCAGCCGCGGCGCCGACCCGCTTCCGAGCCAGACCGGACGGGAGCGGCAGGCGGTCACCGAAAGATCGGCCGCCGTGCCGGCGAGCGGGAGGGGAGAGGAGAGGAGCAGCACGGCGTTCTGCGCGCGGGCCGCGCGGGAGAGACGAATCCAGGGCCCGTCGGAAAGATGCTCAGTTTTTTTCTCCGCCAGATCGAGCACCACCAAAGAAAATCCGGCGAGGAGGATCATCTCGGCGGCGGTCATCGCCTCCTTTACCGTAAAGGGCCGGACCCAGAGCAGGCGGGAGAGATCGACGCCCGCTGCATGCGCCCCCTCCGGATCGAGATGGTCGCCCAAGTCGATCAACGCCGCCGGCTCGCCGGCGCGGGTTGCGGCGGAGAGCGCCGCCAGGCTGAGGGCAAACCGGCCGGTCGAAGCTTTCCCCGACAGCTCGATCAACGTCCCGCGCGGCAGCCCCCCTTCTTCCAGCCGATCGAGGAGCGGCACCTGTGTCACGAAGGGAGCCTGCCGCCCTTGCCGCAACAAGAGCGCCGATCCGGTGATCACTCTAGAATCGGAAAACACCGACGATCCTCCCGATAATCTGCGCCGGCGATTGGCGCGTGATGGCGAGCGGCTCGAAGTCAGGATTCTCCGGCTGTAGCATCATCGCTCCCCCCTTTTTGATCAGCCGTTTTACCGTCGCTTCCCCGTCTAATAAGGCGACGACGATCTCCCCCGACTCGGCGTCCGGCTGCGGCTTCACCAAAACAAGATCCCCGTCCAGAATGCCGGCCCCGTTCATGCTCTCTCCTTTTACTTTCAGCAGGAAGGCCTCTTTCCACCGGACGACCGAGGCATCGAGCGCCAGCGTTCCAATTCGGTTTTCCTCGGCGAGGATCGGCCGTCCCGCCGCCACCCGGCCGACGATCGGAACGGCGCGGGCGGTCGCCCGCTCGGTCAGCTCGATCGCGCGGGGCCCGACCCCCTTTTTCAGAAATCCCTTTTGTTCCAAGGCGGCGAGATGTTTTTCAACGGCGTGAACCCCCGCAATCCCGAAATGGCTTGCCGTTTCCCGGAGCGACGGGGGGTAGCCCCGTTTCTCCACCGTTCGACGGAGGAACTCGAGAATCTCTTTTTGTCTGGGTGTTAAGGCGGAGGTAGACATACGTCTACCTCTATGATGCCGGATTGAGCGGTGAGTGTCAAGGAAATCTTAGGCCGGGATAGTACCGTGAGGAATGACCCGGATCAAGCGGCGGGACGAAGACGGTGGAGCGCTTTGGCCACCTGTTTAAGATCTTCGACGAAGCGGGCCCGCGCCTCCCGGCGCTCCGCTTCGTCTTCAATCCGGAGCAACGAGGAGGGGTGAACGGTGGCGAGGATCTGGCCGCCGAAGGGGGAGGGGAGGAGCTCACCCCGCTGGCGGGTGACCCGAAAATCTTTTCCGAGCAGCGCCTGGGCGGCGGTGGCGCCCAAGCAGACGATGATCTTCGGCTGGATGAGTTTAATCTCGGCCTCGAGCCAGGGGCGGCAGGCGGTGATCTCGGCGGCGTTCGGCTTTTTGTGAATGCGACGTTTGCCGCGCGGCTCCCACTTGAAGTGCTTCACCGCATTGGTGACGTAGACCTCGTCGCGGACGATCCCCGCCTCTTCGAGCGCACCGTTGAGCAGCCCTCCGGCCGGTCCGACGAAGGGCCGCCCAGCCTGATCTTCCTTATCGCCCGGCTGCTCTCCGACGAGCATTACCGCGGCCTGCTCCGGCCCCTCGCCGAAGACCGTCTGCGTTCCGCTCTTCCAGAGATCGCATGCTTGGCAACCGGCGGCGGCCTCTCGGAGGATAGCGAGGGTCGGGTTCGGCGGGATCAGCCGTGCGGCGGTCATTTGTGATATAGAACGTTTTGGCACCACTCTTCTCAAGCTCAACTCTACCTATACGGTTATTTTACTCCAAACGACGCCTGCGAGTCACTCTTTGTAAGAAGGATCGATTCGAAGCGCTTCACTATTCCATTCCTTCTCAGGTACACCTTTGTTTAGATTAGTCCTCGGATCAAATTAATAGTTCCTTATGATGAATTGACCTCCTCTCGGATTGCATGGTTTCCTTAAGTAGAGGGTTGAGTAATTTCAATGGAAGAGATGAGAGATACGGTTCTAACAAGAGATAAACCCTAACAAAGGAGGAAGACGATGTTTGATCTTCTAACGCGTAATTGGTGGGTCCTGATTTTAAGGGGCGTCTTGGCGATTCTCTTCGGGGTGTTGGCCTTCAGCCGACCGGGGATGACGCTGGCGGCGCTGGTCCTTTTCTTCGGGGCTTATGTTTTTGTCGATGGAATCTTCGCCATTATCCTGGCCCTCGGCGGTTGGGAGAAGCGGAACGACCGTTGGCTCCTTTTGCTTCAGGGGGTGATTGGGGTTGGGATCGGCATTCTGACTTTCCGGGCGCCCGGGATTACAGCCATCGGTCTGCTCCTCTATATTGCCGCTTGGAGTCTGGCGATCGGTGTGCTCCAAATTGCGGCGGCGATCCGTTTGAGAAGGAGCATCGAAGGGGAGGTGTGGCTTGCGATCAGCGGGGTCGCGTCGATCCTCTTTGCTGCAATCTTGATGTGGGCGCCGGCCGCCGGCGCGCTCGCCCTGCTCTGGGTGATCGCGAGTTATGCGATTATTTTCGGAGCGACGCTGATCTTCCTCGGCTTCAAAGTACACGGTCTGCACGGGCCGCTGAGGAAGGCGGAAGCGTAACGATGCGGTTGGGATCGTGGCGCCAGGCCATTTCAACCACGATGAAACTGATCAGGATGAGAAGAAGGAGGGTTCCGAGGGTAATACAGCCGATCAACAGGAAAAAGTTGGCGACGGTCCTTCCGATCAGATCTTTCGAGGTCAGCGAATTGAGAATAAAACTCAATGCGAGGAGTGCACCCAACACGCGGCTCTGATTTTGTTGGGTCAAGAGATAGGCCAGGACGGTCATATAAGGGAGAATCAGGACGATAAAATGGGATTTGCTGCTCATCGGCGATAACATCAGCATCCCGATCAGCAGGACCGACCCGTCCAGAATATAGGGGTTTTTTAATCGAGAAGCTTTGAGGAGGACGAGAGAGAGGGAGAAGAGAAATAAAGCATAGACCGCATAGAGAATCTTCTTAAAATCAGCGGTGAGGTTGAACGCCACAACAACGCGGTAAACAAGCGACCGCAAAGACTGATTAAGCGGATTTTCACCGGCCCAAAAATGGGGGGTCGAAGCGGTCTCTTGTTGAGAGAGGGCCGGTCGAACGATATCCTGAACCCACTTTCCGAAGTAGCTGGTTTGCGTCTCTCCGGCGGAGAAGAAGAGGTCGGGGAGAAAAGAAACGAAGAGATAAATCAGAACACACCAGGCGAACACTTTCCACTTTCTCCGAAGGAGAAGATAGGGGAAGAAAAGAAGCGGCGTGACTTTCAGCGCCGCCGCCATGGCGATTCCAAAAGCGGCCGAGAAATCCTTCTTCTCCATCAGCCCATAGAGTCCCAATAAAATAAAGAAGAAGACCAGATAGTCGTATGCCTGGTTTTCCAAAACGGCCAGTATAAGTTTCAACCCGACTGCCAGCGACAAGAGTCTAAACCAATAAAGTTGATTCGGGCTGAATTTCACCTCGAACGTTTTGAGAATCAAAGATTCGCACAGTCGGAAGCTACAGTAGAGAATGGAAATCGAAAGGATGTACCAAAGCAGATTCCGCAGTCCGATCGGAAGCGGTGCGAAAGGAATCATCAGAAAAGCGAAAAGGGGAGGATAGGTAAAGGTCGGTGCGCAGGGAATGAACGGCTGTCCGGAGAGAAGACAGTTTGCGGCGACCGGATAAAGGATCAGTCCGTTTTTGATGAACCGAAAATAATAAAGCCCGACCCCGATCCAGAATAGGAAGGACCATTTCCGAAACCGCGTCAGGTCGGGCGCGTCAGAGAGCATTTTTGAACTGCTGTGCCCCTTCTACTTTTTTAGATCCCAGACGGAGCTTCCAGACCTTGATCAATGCATCGAGAATAATCCATTTTGAAAGCTTGGAGCTTCCGTACCGCCGATCTGTAAATACGATTGGAATTTCTTTGACTGAAAAGCCGTTCCGATAAAATAAATAAGCGAGCTCAATGGTGAACTCATAGCCGTTTGACCGGATCTCTTGATAGCCGATCTTCGTCAGCAACTCTGTCCGAAGGCATTTGTATCCGCTCGTTAAATCGTAAATCGGAACGTTGAGGACCCAGCGCGCATAACGGTTTCCCCAGCGGCTCAAGAGCCTTCTAAACCAGCCCCAATCTTCAATCGCTCCGCCGGGGGCATACCGCGAGCCGAGGACAAAATCAGCCTCCCCGATCGTCTCAAAGAACTGATTTAAATAGGCCGGATGGTGCGAGAGATCGGCGTCCATACAGACGATGAGATCATAGTGATGCTTGAGGGCATAGGTGAATCCTTCCAGATAAGCGCGCGCCAGACCGTCTTTGCATTTTCGCTCCAAGAGTTTGACGCGATCGTTTTTGCGGGATATCTCAGAGACGATCTTCCCGGTTCCATCGGGAGAGTTATCGTCGATGACCAGAACATCGACCTCTCGTTTCACGGTGGAATAGATGGCATCAATCAGATGTGAGATATTTTCCTTTTCATTAAAGGTCGGGATCAGGATCAATATCTTCTCATCTCTCAGCATGTCAGCCTTTCCTTTAGGGTCGGTCTCTTCTAGTATTTTGTCTGTCGCTCTTGATCGACCGATCAAGCGAGGAGCGTGTCGGCTGGAGAACGGTTGGGGCGGAGGTGGAAGAACGGATCGCTTTTCTAAGGATGTTTTGGCGGAGCGATTTCAATACACCCCCAATACGAAAGAACGGACGGATGATGCGGGTTAGGCGTTGAGAGGCGGTGCAAAAGTTTCTTTCCTCCCAAAGTGATACCAAATTAGCGCCTTTTGGTTTCCTTGTCAATACCTAATAGAGGTCCTCCGGCCGGTTTGCGGGCACTCGGCTCTCTTGTTCAAACAGGGAGGATCAGGGCTGACAAAAAGAACGGAGGGAGATCGGGGGATAAAACCTCCTGCAACGCGCAGCCGCTTTCACCCTCCGTTCCGAGGGACGGAGCGACCTCTTTCCAACTCGGATTGCGTTTGCTTTCATCCATTGTTTATACTGGCAGCGGCAGCGCGGTTAAGTGACGGCTACGTGAGAGAGGGAGATTGTTCGTGTTCAGGTTTATTTTGAAGGTCGGCCTTTTGTGGTTCTTTTTGCTCACCCTTTTCCAGGGCGGAACCGCTTTGGCAAACCATCAGGTCGATCAAATCGAGGCGGGGTTGTCGGATGCGGTGGGGGAGCTGGCGAAGGCGAAACTGCAGGATGCGCTCTCCGACAGAGACCAGGCGTACGCCTACTTTCTCGTGGCGGTCTACAACCATGATCCCACCGCGCGGCAGAAGGCGGAAGCGCTCTACACCCGGTTGGACACCCCCGAAGGGGAGGCATTTCTCGGGAGCCTGATGATGCTGAAAGCCCGTGATTGGGAAGGAGGGGTTCTTCAGGTATTCAAGCGTAAAAGGCTGGTGCAACAGGGGATCGAACAGCTCGATCAGATGGCCCGGGCCCATCCGGAAGACCCACAGGTCCATATCATTCGGGCCATCAGCTACCTCGGATTACCCGCGTTTTTTGGAAGGTTTAATGACGGCCTCGCCGACATGGAGCAGGTGATCCGGTGGATGGATGGGGGGAAGATCAAGGTTCCTCAGGAAGAGCTTCTTTTTCGGGACCGCTCTTCGCTCTATTATTATGCAGGCCGGTACTATCTAAAGCAGGGAGAGAGAGAAAAAGCGAAGGAGATGTTTTCGAAAGCAAACGCCTCCAACTTCCATACGCCGTTTGCAGCGGCCGCGCGAAAACGGATCGCGGCGCTCTCCTGATGTCCAATTCAATTTTCGAGTTTATCCCAGTCCCGCCGACAGCGCTTGAACGATCCGGATGAACGGCGTCGGATAGACCCCCAGCCAGATCAGTAACCCGGCCAATAGAATCATCACCCCGCTTCCGAGGGGAGAGAGCGGCGGGGTCGGCCTTGCTGTGGTCAACTCCATTTTTGTATAGAGGACGATCACCAGCCGTAGATAATAAAAGAGGCTGATCCCGCTGGTGACGGCGAGAATCAACACGAGAATCCAGCGCGCCGAAGCGGTCCCTGCTGCAACGATGTAAAATTTTCCGACAAAGCCGGCCGTCAGCGGCAGCCCCGCCAGAGAGAGAAGCATCGCCGTAAAAATTCCCGCCAGCAGCGGCCGGCGCCAGAAGAGACCGCGGTAGTCGTCGAGCCCGTCGGCGTCCCGTCCGGCCTCGGAAAGAAGGATCACCACGCCGAACGCGCCGAGCGTCATGACAAAATAGGCGGCGAGGTAAAAGCTGACCGTTTCGACCGCCATCCTCCCCGACGCCAAAAAGGCGACGAGCAGGTAGCCGATCTGTGCGATCGAAGAGTAGGCGAGCATTCGTTTGACGTTCTGTTGAAGCAACGCCAGGAGATTTCCCACAATCATTGACGCGGCGGCAATCAGGCTGATCCCAACGGCAATCGGTCCGGCCGCGGGAAGGTCGGCGCTGAAGCGGAGGAGCAGGGCGAAGACGGCTCCTTTCGAGACCGTTGCGATGAAGGCGGTCACCGGCGCCGGCGCCCCCTCATAGACATCCGGGGTCCAGAGGTGAAACGGGACAAGCGAGAGCTTGAAGCCGACCCCGGTCAAAATCAGCGCCGTCCCGGCGGCGAGGAGCGTCGGATGGACCTCCGGGTTCTCGTTCAACAAAAAGGCGATCCGCTGGAACGACATCGTGCCGAGGTCGGCATAAATCAGCGCCATTCCGAAGAGGAGAAACGCGCTGGAAGCGGTCGCCAGGACCAGATATTTAATCCCCGCCTCGAGCGGCCGTTTCCGGTTTTGGAGATAGGCATTGAGCGCAAAGAGGGGGATGCTGAGGGTTTCGAGGCCGAGAAAGAGCGAGGCGAAATGGCTGCTCGCCGCCAGCACCGCCCCCCCCAGCGTGGCGATCAACAGAAGGAGATAAAACTCTTCCGGTCGATCGGCTTGTCTCTCCAGATAGCCGTAGGCGAGCGCCGCCACGGCGGCGCTCGCCGCGATGATTAATCCAATATAGAAAAGGGCGTACCGGTCTATCTGAAGGAGCGGCGTTACTGGTCGGGGCGCCACCCGGAGCGAGAAGAAAAGGGAGACGAACGCGGCGGCGAGCCCGATCAAGGTCCAGGCCAGCGTCAGGCGGTGGCTGCGGGTCACGGCGATCGTCAGCATCGCGGCAATGGCCGCGGCGGCGATAAGAAGAAAGGGAAGCAGTGCGGTAAAATCGGCGGTCTGCATCGATTACCTCGCCAGCGCCAGCGTCGCATCGGCGACGGTCTGTTGGAGGGAGATCATCGCGATCCGGAAGGTGTCGAAGACCGGCTGCGGATAAAGGCCGAGCCAAATCAGCGCGAGGATCAAGGGGACAAGCACAACGATCTCCCGAGCGGAAAGATCGGGCAGCCTCCAGCGATGAAGATTCGGTCCGTGGAAAGTCCGCTCGACCAGCCTGAGCGCATAGAGGGTGGCGGCCAGGAGGCCGACCGTCGCCAGGGCCGCTCTCCAGCGGCTGACCGGATAGGTGCCGAAGAGGATCAGGAACTCGCCGATGAAATGGCCGAGGCCCGGCAGGCCGAGCGCCCCCATCGCAAAGAAGAGCCCGGCCCCGCTCAGGCGGGGGATCGTCTCCCAGAGTCCCCCCATCCGGCCGATCTCCCGGGTCTGCATCCGCTCCTGAAGTTGACCGACCAGAATAAAGAGCGCCCCGGTGCTGATTCCATGCGCGAGCATTTCGACCAATGCCCCTTGAAGCGCCAAACCGTTCCAGGCGAAGATGCCGAGGAGGACAAAGCCGAGATGGCTGACGCTCGTGTAGGCGACCAGTCGCTTGAGGTCCGTCTGCGAATAGGCAAGCAGCGCACCATACAGAATGCCGACGACGGCGAGGGTCATGACGATCGGAGCAACCCGCCGCGCGGAGATCGGAAAAAGCGGAATGACAAACCGGAGCATCCCATAGGCGCCGGTCTTCAGCAAGAGGCCGGCGAGCAACACACTCCCGGCGGTCGGCGCCTCCGTATGGGCATCGGGCAACCAGGTGTGAAAGGGGACCATCGGAAGCTTCACCGCGAAGGCGATGAAGAAGCCGAGCATGATCCAGATCTCAATCCCCGGCGGAATGACCGTGCCGAGGAGATCGGCATACTGAAAGGTCCACGTCCCGGTCTGCCGGGCATGGAAGAGGACCAATGAGAGAATCGCCACCAGCATCAGCAGCCCGGAGAGCTGGGTGAAGAGAAAGAACTTGAGGGCGGCATAGACGCGCCGCTCATGGCCCCAAAGGAAGATGAGAAACGACATCGGGATGAGCATCATCTCCCAGGCAAAATAGAAGAGAAAGAGATCGGCCGCCAAAAAGACCCCGACCACGCCGGCAAGCGTCCAGAGGAGATGGAGGTGAAAGAAGCCGACCCTTTCTTGAATCTCATTCCAAGAGGCCAAGACGGCGAGGGTGCCGAGGAAGAAGCTGAGGACGACCAGAAGGAGGCTCAACCCGTCGACCGCCAGGTGGAAGTGAATGCCGAATCGGGGAATCCAGCTCCGGTCGAATTCTTCCATCCAGGTAATCGGAGCGCTCGGCGAGGAGAAAATCGCCCTCGCGCCGGCGTGTCGCATCCAGAGATCGAGGCTCGTCTGAAATCCAATCAGCGTCGCCACCAGCGCAATCCATCGCGGCCATTCCCGGCTCCAGCGCCCCGCCGCCGCAGCGAGCGGCCCGCAGATCAGAAGAATCGCGATTAAAGTAAGAAGCATCATATGAACAGCACCAGCCCAATAAAGAGGACCGTTCCGGCGGCGATCCCGCCGACATACCATCGGATTCGTCCGGTCTCGGTCCGCCGCAGCGCGTCGTAAGAGAGTGTCGTCAGCCGGGCAAGGCCGATATAAATCAGATCGATCCAATCGGATCGGGCCGCCCGGGCCAGGGCTTTCACCGGCCGGACCACCCTCCGATCATAAAAGAGATCCCACCCCCATCCGGTATACCAGAGGGTGTACATCCCGGCCGCCATTGGCAACCTCATCAGCCCCCGGACAGCCGCGCGGCGGCGGAGGTAGAGTTCATAGGCCAGGAGAAGGCCGACCATAAACGCCGCCGCAACGATCACTTCCGAGCCGAACGGGGTCAACCGCCCCGGCGCCCCTTCCCGGTCCGGAGGAAGCGCCGCGTGCAGAAAGCGGCTGAGGCGCGGGCGGCTGGGGAGATTGATGAATCCGCCGAAGATCGACAACAGGGAGAGGACGACGAGCGGGATCCGGATCAGGAAGCCCGGTCGCGGCGCCGCTTCCGCTTCGGTTCGTCCGAAGAAGACGAGGAAGAAGAGGCGAAACGTGTAGAGCGTTGTGAGGACGACCCCGATCACCCCCGCCGCCCAGAGAACGGGGCCCCCGCCGATCCAGGTTCCCCAGAGAATCTCCCCTTTGCTGTAGAACCCGGCGGTGATCAAGGGAAGGCCGGCCATCGACGCCCCGCCGATCAGAAATCCCCAAAAGGCGAGCGGGACGATTCGGCGCAATCCTCCCATCCTGAAGAGGTTCTGCTCTCCCTCCATCGCGTGAATAACCACCCCCGCGGAGAGAAAGAGAAGCGCCTTGAAAAAGGCGTGGGTCATCAGGTGAAAAATCGCCGCCGACCAAGCGCCGACGCCGAGGGCGAGGAACATGTAGCCGATCTGACTGATGGTCGAATAGGCCAAGACCCGTTTGAGATCGGTCTGCACCAGCGCGCTGAATCCGGCGATCAACAGCGTCGCCGCGCCGATCACCGCAACCACCGTTTGCACCGGTGGTGCGAGAATAAAGAAAGAGGCGGTCCGGGCAATCAGATAAACCCCGGCGGTCACCATCGTCGCCGCATGGATGAGGGCGCTGGTCGGCGTCGGTCCGGCCATCGCATCGGGAAGCCAGACCTGGAGCGGAAGCTGGGCCGATTTTCCGATCGCTCCGACCAAGATCAACGCCGCCGCGGTGATCGCCAGCGGGCTTCCGATCGGCCATTCGGCCACGGCGTGTTGCATCGCCGCGGCGATGTCGAGTGTTCCCAATTGCGTGAAGAGGAAAAAGAGGCCGATCGCCAGCGCGGTGTCGCCGACCCGGGTGACGATGAATGCCTTCCGTGCCGCGCGTCCGTTTTCCGAGTTTGTATACCTGAATCCGATCAGCAGATAGCTGCACAACCCGACCCCCTCCCAGCCGAGATAGAGGAGAAGGAAATTATCGGCGAGGACCAGGACCCCCATCGCGGCGACGAAGAGGTTCATGTAGGCGAAGAAGCGGCTGTATCCTTCCTCTCCGCGCATAGAGTCGGCGGCGTAGAGGTGGATCAGAAAGCCGACGCATGTGACGATTAGAATCATCGTCAATGAGAGGGGATCGAGGACGAATCCGATCGGCACCCGAAGGTCGTCGACCCTGATCCACGACCCGAGCGATTGGCTGTATCGGCCCTCTGGCGGAGGGGAGAGAAGGAAGTCGGCGGCGATCCCGAGCGAGATCAACGCGGCGAGGGCGATGGACCCGACGCCGAGGAGCGCAGTCGTTCTTCGAGAGAAACGGGGGCCGAAGATCGCCAAGAGAACCGCGCTGAGGAGTGGGAAGGTCGGGATGAGCCAGAGTGCTGTCCGCATCTTATCCCCTCATTTCGCTCAAGGCATCGGCATCGAGCGATTCATATTGGCGGTGCATCCGGAGGACCAGCGCCAATCCGACCGCCACCTCGGCGGCGGCCATCGCCAAGATAAAAAAGAACATCACCTGTCCGTCGGCCTGCGCCCACCGTGCGCCGGCGACGACAAACGCAAGCCCGGCGGCGTTGAGCATCACTTCGACCGACATCAAGATGAAAATAATGTTACGCCGAACCAACAGGCCGATCAGCCCCACGGTGAAGAGGAGCGCCGCCAGAAGCAGTCCGTGCTGCACGGGAATGAACATCATCCGCCATCTCCAATTTCGGTTTATGCCAGCCGAGATGATAGGCCCCGACCAACGCGCCCATCAGCAGAATCGACGCCAGCTCGACGCCGATCAGATAGGGTCCGAAGAGAGCCCGGCTGACCGCCTTGGGATCGACCTGTTCGACCGCCGGGCTCGGAAGGCCCGCCTGGGTCAAGAGGTAGACGACCTCGGCGATAAGGACCGCCGCCAGAATCGACGGGCCGATCCAGACCGCCGGCCGAAGCCAACGGCGTTCCTGCTCGGTCGCCCGCTGTCCGAGATTGAGCATCATCACGACGAAAATAAAAAGGACCATGATCGCACCGGCATAGACGATGACCTCCAAGGCGGCGACGAACGGCGCGCCGAGAAAGGAGAAGAGCAGCGCCACGGCCAAGAGAGAAACGATTAGATAGAGCAGCGCATGGACCGCATTGGGGCTCATCACCATCAAGAGGGTGGCGGCAACCGCAACGGCACCGGTAATATAAAATGAGATCAGCATTGTGACTCCAAATTTCGGATTGCGGATTGAAAGTAAAGGGAGAGAACCGATCCGATTTCATTCCGCATTCCGGAAGATCTCCTACTAGGGCATCAGGCTGTGCAGATCGACCGGTGGCGATTCCCGCTCGGCCTCTCCTTTGTCTTTCCCGCCGATCGCCGCGCCGGCGACCTTCCAGTAGTTATAGCCGTGATACTTCCCCTCGCCGGCGATCAGGAGATCTTCTTTTTCATAAACCATCTCTTGCCGGTTGTATTCGCTCATCTCGAATTCCGGGATCAGCTGAATCGCATAGGTCGGGCAGGCCTCCTCGCAGTAGCCGCAGAAGATGCAGCGGGAGAAGTTGATCCGGAAGAACTCCGGATAGCGCCGGCCGGTTTCGTCCTGCGTCGCCTGCAGCGCGATACAATCGACCGGACAGGCGACCGCACAGAGATAACAGGCGACGCAGCGCTCCCCGCCGTCCGGATCGCGCGAGAGGATAATCCGCCCCCGATAACGGGGGGGAAGCACCGCCTTCTCCTCCGGATACGGAATGGTCACCGGACGCCGGAAGAGATGGAGAAAGACATCCCACAGGGTGCGTAAGATACTCCACATGGTAGAACCCCTTTTATTGCGGATTTCGGAATAAGGGAGGAATCCGCATTCCGAAATGGTTTATCTCCCTCCTCTCGCCAGCACCGCCGCCCCGGTGATGAGCAGGTTCAACAGCGCGAGCGGCAGGAGCACCTTCCATCCCAACGCCATCAACTGATCGATCCGGGGCCGTGGCAAGGAGGCCCGCATTAAAATAAAAAGGATCAGAAAGAAAGCACTCTTCAGCAGAAACCAGACCACCGGCGGCAGGAACGGCCCGAGCCATCCGCCGAAGAAGAGGGTCGTCATCATCGCGGAGAGGAGGATCATCCCGAGATATTCTCCGATAAAAAACATCCCGAACTTCATCCCCGAATATTCGGTGTGAAAACCGCCGACCAGCTCCGTTTCGGCCTCCGGCAGATCGAACGGGAGCCGGCGCGTTTCGGCGACCCCGGCGATCGTAAAGAGAATAAATCCGAGAAATTGCGGAATGACAAACCAGACTCCCCGCTGCGCCTCGACAATGTCGGCAAGGCGAAACGAGCCGGCCAGGAGCACCGGCCCCATCAGCGACAGGCCGAGGAAGACCTCATAGGTTATCATCTGGGCCGCGGCCCGCAGTCCGCCGAGCAGCGCATATTTGTTGTTCGACGACCAGCCGCCGAGGACGATGCTGTAGACGGTGAGCGAAGACATCGCCAGAAAAAAGAGAATGCCGATGTTCAGATTGGCGAGCACGACGCCGGGCGCAAACGGCAGAATGACAAACGACATCAGCACCGCCGCCATGATGATCGCCGGGGCGATCACGAAGACCGGTTTGTCGGCGAACGGCGGAATCCAATCTTCCTTCGTAAAGAGCTTGATGGCGTCGGCGAGCGCCTGCAGCGATCCGAAAGGGCCGACGCGGTTCGGCCCCAACCGGTCTTGCCAGACCGCCAAGAGACGCCGCTCCACCCAGGTAAGCCATCCGGCGAGGCTGAGGGTGACGAAAAGGAGCGCAATACTAAAGAGCAGTGTCCTCAATATCATGACGCCATCCTCAGCATCCCTCCGGCGGCGGGGCGGATCCGGCTCCAAGCGGGAAGGGTCGCCCCCATCCAGGGAGGAAACCCGGCCGGGACGGCTGCCAATCCTTTCGGCAGCGCCGGATCGATCCGGACCAGCAGGGTCTGCGCCGCTCCGCCCCATTCGACCTCGACCTCGTCCTCCGGTTCGACCCGAAGACGCTTTGCATCGTCCGGGTGTAACGCGATGTAAGGGGCCGGCGCCAATTTCATGATCGCCGGCGCGCGGCGGCTCAGCTCCTCCGAGCCGAAAATGTGATGGCGGGGGATCAGGAGCCACTCGTTGGCGCGGGAGATAAAGGAGGCCGGGATCTCCTGAAAGTAAGCCGGCGCTTTCCCCCCTACCGGCTCGATCAGACGGACGCCGGAGCGCTCTTTCGGCAAGGCGTCGTCCGCCTCTCCTTGGAGCTTGATGTTCGCCTGCTGATTCGAGTTCCACCCCGGCGCCCAAGGGATCGGGCGGAGACCGGCCGGCGTCTCTCCCGAATACCCTTCCATCGAGAAGGCATAGGGGGAGTCGGGATCGTCGGGAGGCTTCGGCTCATGGACATTGATATTCGCCCAGATCGCCGTCCGCCCGCTGAAACGAAACGATTCGCGCGGAATTTTTTGGTCGACGATTCGAAACGCCGCCGACGGCGCGGCATCGCCGGCCGGCGCCAACGCCGGGATCGCCTGCGCCATCGCCGCGATCAAATCGTCAAGCCCCCGCCAGCGCTCGATCTCTTTTCGGCCCGCCTCAAGCATCCCGTCGCGCAGCCATCGCCAACTCTCTCGGATCTCTCCGGAAGGGATAAAAACTTGAGTGAACCGCTGCGCGCGTCCCTCGCTGCTGACGAGGGTTCCGGTCGCCTCGGCAAAGGTGCCGGATGGAAGAACCAGCTCCGACCGGGACGCGGTCGCGTGGTGGAGCGCGTCGAGGGTCACCAGATGCGGGACGGTGTTGAGAAAAGGCTCGACCGACGCCTCCTCCGCACGGCGCGTAAGGTCGTTCTCCAAGACCAGCGCGGTCTCCGCCGTTCCGTCGCGGACGGCGCGGAAGGCGTCGCTCAGCGGGCGGCCCCCCATCATCGTCAGACCGAGGCTGTTTCCTTCCGGAACGGTGAAGGCGAGTCCGGCCTGCTTTCCCGCGGCGCAGAGGGCCCAGGCGACATTCGCTGCGGCGCCGATCACCGCGTCGCTGTTCGCGCTTACCCCGCTGACGATCAGAGGACGTTCCGCGGTCTGCAGCGATCGGGCGATCCGGTCCGCCAAGGCGCCGACCGCGGATGGAAGGTCGGGAACGGCGGGGGCGTCCGGATCGATCGCATGCGCCACCGCAAGCGCCAGCCGCGCCAGCGCTTCGGGGGCGGCCCGATAGGTTTCGGTCGCAATCTCGTCCAAACGGGTGGCGGTCGAAGCGGCGATAAAGAGGGGGCCCTTCAGATCCCTGGTTGCGTCTCGGACCGCGATATCGTTCCAGCTTGGGATTTTCATTTTCTCGGCGGCGGCCAGGGCATACTGTCGGACCGACTGCCGGAGGCTCAATGCCATCCGTGGGGCGACCTGTGTCACATCTTCTCCGACGATGAAGACCGCATCGGCGCGTTCGATTTCGGCGAGCGACGGGGTGCGGGCCGGGCCGTGCCGAAGAAGGTCGAGGATCCGCGAGAGGAGCCGATGCTCCGCGTCGGCGATCCCCAGAAAAAAGTGATCGGGACCGACGGCGGTTCGGAGCGCGAAATTCGCCTCCAGCGAGGCGCGCGGCGATCCGATTCCGATCACCCGCCCCTTTCGGAGCAACCCACCGAGGTGCGCGACCGCCGCTTGCTTTGAAATCGGTACCGCTTTTCCCTCGCGGCTCAAGAGCGGCTCCCGGATCCGCTCGGGGCTATTGACGAATTCGTAGCCGAAGCGCCCCCGGTCGCAGAGAAAGTAGCCGTTGACCTCCGTGTTGTAGCGATTGATGTTCCGCCGCAGCGTGCCGTAGCGCTCACCGGGGGAGATGTTGCAGCCCAGCCCGCAGTGGACGCAGACGGAGGGGGCGGTCTGCAGATCCCATTTGCGGACATAGTGACGGCCATAAGTGGCATCTTTGAAGACGCCGGTCGGGCAGACCTCATCGAGGTTGCCGGAGAATTCATTCTCCAACACCCCATCGCGCTCCCGGCCGAAGTAGACGGTGTTCCGGAGATGAAAGGCGTGCAGGTCGCGGCCCCCGGCATAATTCCGGTAGAAGCGGACACAGCGATAACACTGAATACAGCGGTTCATCTCATGCTTGAGGAACGGGCCGAGGTCCTGATTGCGGTAGGTCCGCTTTCGGAAGCGGTAGCGGCGGGCGACATGGCCGCTCATCAGCGTCATATCTTGCAAATGGCACTCGCCCCCTTCGTCACAGACGGGGCAGTCGTGTGGATGATTGAGCATCATCCCTTCGATGATCGCGGCGCGGAAGGCCTTCGCCTCCGGGTGCTCAACGGAGATTCGCGTGCCGTCGGCGGCCGGGGTCATGCAGGCCATGACGATTTTGCCGCGCGTGTCGTTCTCGTCTTTAAACGCTTTCACCGCGCACTGGCGGCAGGCGCCGACCGACCCCAGCGCGGGATGCCAGCAGAAGTATTCCAAATTCAACCCGGACCAGAGGACATTTTGAAGGACATTTTGGGTCGGATCGGCCGGGTAGGGTTTGTTGTCAACGTAGAGTGTCGCCATTCATCCTCCAAGGGCAGCGCTTTTCATCGATATGCCGTTTGAAATCGTCGCAAAAATAGTTCAGGCCGCTTGCAAGCGGCTCCATCGCGCCGGGGGCGAGGGCGCAGAAGGTATTTCCGGGAGCCATAAATTTCGTCTGCTCTCGGAGGATCTCGAGATCTTTCTCTTCTCCCTCGCCCCGCTCCATCGCCCCCAAGACCTGCTCCACCCAGGAAAGCCCGCTCCAGCAGGGGGTGCACCAGCCGCACGACTCCTGCGCGAAGAACTGCTCCAGATTCCAGAGGAGTCCCACCGGGCAGGTCTGGTCATCAAGGATGATCATCGTCCCGGTGCCGAGGCGGCTGCCGACCGTCCGGAGCGCATCGAAGTCCATCGGGACGTCGAGCTGCGCGTCGGTGATGAATTCGGTCGAAGCGCCGCCGGGGATCGCCGCGCGGAATCGGAGGCCGTCGCGCATTCCGCCGGCATGTTCTTCGAGAATCTCGCGGGCCGGCGTCCCCATCGGCAGCTCCCAAAGCCCGGGGCGCTTCACTTTGCCGCTCGCGCCGTAGAGTTTCGTCCCGCCGTCTTTCGTCCGGCTGAGCCCCTTAAACCAATCGGCGCCGTTTTTCAAAATGTGCGGGATATTACAGAGCGTTTCGACATTGTTCACCACGGTCGGTTTACCCCAAAGGCCGACCGTCTGCGGATAGGGAGGTTTGGCGCGGGGATTGGCCCGTTTCCCCTCCAACGCGTTGAGCAGGGCGGTCTCCTCGCCGCAGATATACCGGCCTGCGCTGACGTGGAGGATCATTTTCAAACCGTGGCCCGACCCGAGAATCTCCCGGCCGAGATATCCCCGCTCGGTCGCTTCAGCGATCGCCCGCGAGAGCGCCTCCTGCGCTTGCCGGTAGGCCCATCGAAGAAAAATGTAGGCGACATCGGCTTCAATCGCATAGGCGGCGATGATCATCCCTTCAATCAATTGGTGCGGATTTCCTTCCAGGAGACGCCGGTCTTTGAAGGCGCCCGGCTCCATCTCATCGGCGTTGGCGACCAGATATTTCGGATGGGGCGCGCCCGCTCCCATCGGGACGAGGCTCCATTTCACCCCGGTCGGGAAGCCGGCGCCGCCGCGGCCCCGCAGGCCGGCGCGCTTGACCGTCTCAGTGACTTCCGCCGGCGACATTTGGAGTGCTTTTCGAAGCCCCTGATATCCGCCGGCCTGTTCGTAGGCATCCAAGTCGAGCGGGGTTCCGTCGGTCCGGAGGTGTTGGGTGAGCGGTTTTTCGAGGGTCGGCATCGTTATGAATACTCCTCTAAGATTTTTTCTATTTTTTCGGTCTTCAGGTCGAGATGAAGGTCTTCATTCACCATCATCACCGGCGCCCGGTCGCAGGCGCCGAGGCAGACATTCGGCAAAAAAGTGAAGCGATGATCGGCGGTCGTCTGGCCGAGACGAATCCCGAGCCGCTCCATCAAAGCGCCTCGGATCCGCTCATACCCCATGATCCAGCAGCTGACGCTGTCGCAGAGGAGGATGACATGCCGGCCGACCGGCCGACGGTAGATCCGGTTGTAGAAGGTGGCGATTCCGTCGAGCTCATCGGGGGCCATGTCGAGGAGCGCGGCAACGTCCCGGAGCGCTTCATCGGAGACCCACCCCCGGTGTTTCTGGACGACCTTCATCGCATCGATGCAGACCGCCTGCTTGGTCGGGTAGTGGGTGAATTCGGCTTCGATCTCTTTTTTTTCCTCGGGACTGAGCAAGGGGGACTCCTCTCTTCTCGTTTCATCTCCTTCTCACCGGTCGACGTCCGAGAGGACAAAATCGACACTTCCAAAAACGGCGACCAGATCGGAGATCGTCCGGCCCCGGCAGAGGAGGGGAAGCATCTGCATGTGGGGGAACGACGGGGTTCGGATGCGCGTCCGATACGAGGTCGTGTTCCCGTTGCTGATCAGATAGTAACCATTGTTCCCCTTGCTCGCTTCGATCGCCCCCAGCGCCTCGCCGGGAGGGACGACCGGGCCCCAGCTGACATTTAAAAAATGGGCGATGAGGGTCTCGATGTCGTGCATCGTCCGCTCTTTCGGCGGCGGCGAGGCGAGCGGATGGGTCGATTTATAAGGGCCGCCCGGCATCTGTCGAACGCACTGGTCGATGATGCGCAGGCTTTGCCGCATCTCCTCCATCCGGACGAGGGCGCGATCATAGCAGTCACCGTTCTTTCCGGTCGGGATCTCGAAGTCGAATTGATTGTAGCCCGAATAGGGGTGGGCCCTCCGGAAGTCCAATCCCAATCCGCAGGCGCGGAGGTTCGGCCCGGTCATTCCCCATTCGATTGCCTCATCGATGTCGGTCTGCCCGACCCCTTTCGTCCGCGCTTTAAAAATCCGATTCTGGATGATCTCCTCTTCATATTCGGCAAGGCGCGCCGGAAAATAGTCGAGAAAGTCTCGGAAGAGCCGCTCCCATCCGATCGGTAGGTCTTGTGCGGTTCCCCCCGGACGAAACCAATTCGGGTGCATCCGCGCCCCGCAGATCGCCTCGCTGATCGCATAGGCGCGCTCCCGATCGTTGAAGGCGTAAAAAACCGGCGAGAGCTGTCCGACATCTTGGGCGAAGGTTCCAAGCCAGACGAGGTGATTGGTGATCCGATACAGCTCGCACATCATCACCCGAATCACCTGGGCCCGCGGAGGGATATCGATGCCGGCGAGCTTCTCCAGCGCCGTGAGGTAGGCGAGGTTGTTGATCACGCCGGAGAGATAGTCGACCCGGTCGGTATAGGGGAGATAGGTATACCAGGTCTGCCGCTCGGCGATTTTCTCCTGTCCCCGATGATGAAAGCCGATGTCGGGGACCGCATCGAGAATGATCTCGCCGTCGAGCTGTAAGACGACACGTAAAATGCCATGGGTGCCGGGGTGTTGCGGTCCCAAATTCAAGAAGATGAAGTCGGTGCCGTCGTCGCTTCGCTTCATCCCCCACTCTTTCGGTTCAAAGCGGAGTTGCTCCTGCTCCTCGACCATTTTCCGGTCGGGCATGTTCAGGCCGAGCTCGGTCCCCCGGGCGGGGTGGTCTTTCCGAAGGGGGTGGCCTTCCCAATCGCGCGGCATCAGAATGCGGACCAGATGGGGATGGCCGTCGAAGACGATGCCGAACATGTCCCACGTCTCCCGCTCGTACCAGTCGGCCGACGGCCAGAGATTCGTGATTGTCTGAACGGAGGGCGATTTCTCCCGCAGCGGCACCTTGAAGCGGACGTAGGCATTTCGGTCGACCGAGTAGAGATGGTAGACGACCGTGAAATCGCTCTGCGGCAGACCGGGCTGGGGGTTGCGGGCCCGCTCGTCGACGCCGGTCAGATCGTAAAGCATTTTGTAGGGACGATCGATTCCCTCTTTCATATACCGGAGCACCGCCGGAATCTTCTCCTTGGCCATCCAGAAGGTCGGGATGCCATCGACGGTCGGCGGCGCAGAAAGAAGCGCCGGTCCGGCTTGGGCTCGGATCGCCTCGATTAAGGGGCGTTCAGCGCCCGGCATCTTTGCCTCCGAGGGCCAGATCGTGTGACGCGTAATCGGGCGGGGTGAGCCGGCCGATCGATTGGCGCTTCGGCCGCTTCAGCTCGCGCTGTGCGGGGAAGGCCGGCCGCTGCACCCCTTGCGGGCCGACGACCCAACTCAGCGGACGCCGCTCTTTTCCGACCAGGTTTTGCAGCAGGAGCAGCCCTTCCATCAGGCTGTCGGGCCGGGGGGGACATCCTTGGACGTAGACATCGACCGGCAGAAATTTATCGACCCCCTGAATCACACTGTAGACGTCGAACATTCCGTCGGAGTTGGCGCACGAACCCATCGCGATCACCCAGCGCGGCGCCATCATTTGCTGATAGAGCATTTTGATCATCGGAGCGGCCTTATAGAAAACCGTTCCGGAGACGATCATCAGATCGGCCTCGCGCGGGGTTCCGCGAATCACCTCCGAGCCGAATCGGGCCAGATCGTACTTGCTTGTCAAGCTGGTCGCCATCTCGACATAACAGCAGGAGAGGCCGAAGTTAAACGGCCAGATCGAATTCTTCCGGCCCCACGCGACGAGCGCTTCGAGCCGGGAGAGGGCGACGTTGCCGTGCGGCGCTTCATTGGAATTGGGATTCGGGAGATCGGAGGAATTCGGATTATTTTCTTTAGGGTTCTGTTTGCCAAACCAGCCGCGCATCCGATGGGGATCCTTTCTACTATGGGTAAATCATAAATAAGCAATCGGCCGAGACCTCTTCTAACTTATCTTGAGCTCAGAGCGGATCGCTGACCGCGCTTTTTCCTAATGGGAGTACCACCGCGCCGAACCCCAATCGAGGGCGCCGAGCCGCGCCAGGTAAACCAGCGCCGCGAGCAAGACGCCGATGAAGAGGGCGATCTCGCCCCAGCCGATCCAGCCGAGCTCGCGGGCCGCCACCGCCCAGGCATAGACAAAGGCCGCCTCCAGATCGAAGATCACGAAGAACATCGCCACCAGGTAAAACTTGGCGGAGAGCCGAAGCTGGGCCGAGCCGGTCGGCAGGATCCCGGACTCGTAGGGGGTGTCGGTCAAGGTGTTGTGATGCCGTTCTCCTAAGAGGGCCGAGAGGGTCAGCATTCCGACCGTCAGGGCGATCACAAGCACGAAGTAGATTCCGAGGGGCCAAAGGTCCATAACCAATCCAGGTTGTGTTTCCATTCTAGGAGGAGCCGACGAAGCGAAACAATTAGCCGTGGGGGTGATAGCTTTTTGGATAAGGATTGTTTCGGGTTGAAAGAGGTCCAGGCCGGGATAAAGATTGAATCTCGGAAATGGTGTGCTATGATAATCGCCTGACCCGTTGGCGTGCCTCGTTCTCCGCACTTCCGAATCTGTCGGCAGACGAAAATGAAAAAAGATTTTCCCTCACATTTTGTGACGATTCCCCTCTTCATCGCTGTCTACTTCCTCTCCGGCAGACTCGGCCTCTCTTTGGCGTTTTTCAACGCCAGCGCGACGGCGGTCTGGCCGCCCGCGGGGCTTTCACTCGCCGCGCTTCTGTTTTTTGGATTCCGGCTCTGGCCCGGTGTATTCATCGGCGCCTTCCTGGTGAATCTGGCGACGGCGGGGGCGACCGCCACCTCTCTCGGCATCGCAGTCGGAAATACGCTGGAAGCGGTCGTCGGGGCCTGGTTGGTCCGGTTTTTCGCGAACGGTTGCCACGCGTTCGATCGGCCGACCGATATTTTTAAGTACGTTCTCGCGACGGCCGTCAGCACCGCGATCAGCGCCTCCTTCGGTGTCACCAGCCTCCTGCTCGGCGGCGTGGCACGCGGGGGGGAGTTGGGGCTGATCGGGTTGACCTGGTGGCTGGGCGATATGGTGAGCGACCTGACGGTGGCTCCTTTCCTCCTGATCTGGGGAGCGCGGCCGTTTCCTCGCTTGACCCTTCGCAAAGGGCTCGAAGCGACGTTGCTCCTCCTCTTTGTTTTTGTCATCGAGCAGATCGTTTTCGGCGGATGGTTTCCCTCCAACACCAAAAATTATCCGTTCGAATACCTCGTGGTCCCTTTCCTTCTCTGGGTCGCTTTCCGCATGGGACGGCGGGGGGCGGCCGCGGTGACCCTGCTGATGTCGGCCGTTGCGATGCGCGGAACTCTTCGCGGGTTTGGCCCTTTTTTCACCGGTGATCTAAATGAGTCGCTTCTGCTGCTCCAAGCGTTCATAGGGACGATGACCCTGACCATTTTAGTGTTGGCCTCGGTGATCTCGCAGCGGCGGCGGACGGAGGAGGCGCTCTCGGTCTCGGAAGAGCGCTTCGCGAAGGCATTCCGGTCGAGTCCCGACGCGCAGTCGATCACCCGGCAGTCGGATGGCGCGTTCATCGAGGTGAATGACGCCTGGGTCGGTCTCTTCGGATACCGCCGCGACGAGACCCTCGGCCGCACGACGCTGGACTTGGATCTCTACGTCGATCCCAAACAGCGAGAGGAGGCCCTCTTGCTGCTGGAGAAGGGGGGAAGCCTACGCAATTTGGAGGTGGCGGTCCGCCGCCGGTCGGGGGAGGTGCGCCAGATCCAACTCTCTCTGGAAAAGGTGGCGCTGCAGGGGGAGCCGTGTCTCTTGACGACCCTTCGAGATGTAACCGAGCAGAAGAAGGCGGAGTCGGCGTTGCGCGAGAGTGAGGACCGGCTGCGGCTGGCGGTTGAGTCGACGGGGCTCGGAACGTGGGATTACAACCCGGTCACCGGCGCGTTGGCGTGGTCGGTTCGATGTAAAGAGATTTTCGGTCTGCCGCCGGAGGCGGAGGTCGATTTTTCCCTCTTCTTGCAGCAGGTTCACCCGGACGACCGGGAGCGGGTGCGCGAGGCGGTCGACCGTGCAATCGATCCGGCGAGCGGGGGGAGATACTCGATCGAATTCCGGACGGTCCCGCTCCAGGGAGGCCAGCCCCGCTGGCTGGCGGCCCGCGGACAGGTTTTCTTTGATTCTGCGGATCGGCCGGTCCGCTTCATTGGAACGGTGCTCGACATTACCGACCAAAAACATTCCGAGGAGGAGTTGAAGCAAAAAACAGACGAGGCCGAAGCGGCGAGCCGGGTGAAGTCGCAGCTGATTTCCAATGTATCCCATGAGCTGAGAACCCCGTTGAACAGCGTCCTCGGCTACACCGATCTTCTGCTGGATGGGACTTATGGCGTGATTGACGGGAAGCAGCGGTCGGCGCTCGAAGGGGTACGCGGGAATGCGGGAGAGCTGCTCGATCTAATCAATCAAATTCTCGATTTCTCCAAAGTCGAGTCGGGGAAAGTCTCGCTCGAGATCGGTGAGGTGGAGATCGCTCCGATCGCACGAGAGGTGGTCGCGGGGATGTGGCCGCTGATCGCCCGGAAATCGTTCTCCACCGACCTAGACCTGCCTCCCGACCTTCCGGTGATCGAATCGGATCCGCAGAAGATCCGGCAGATCCTCTCCAACCTGCTCTCAAACGCGATCAAATTTACCGAAGAGGGAGAGATTCGAATCGCGGTTCGGAATTTCCCGGAAAGAGGAGGGGTCGAAATGACGGTGGAAGACACCGGCATCGGCATTCCGTCCAAGGAGCTGCCGCGCATCTTCGATGCCTTTCACCAGGCCGACGCCACCGCCACGCGGGAGTTCGGCGGGACCGGCCTGGGGCTCACCATCGTCAGGGACCTGGTCGGTCTTTTGAGGGGAGAGGTTCATGTGACGAGTGAGATCGGGAAAGGATCGCGCTTCTCCGTTTACCTTCCCTATCGATTTCATCTGAAATAATTTTCCCGCTTGATGCGCGGGGTGAAGTATGGAACAATGGCATCGCCTTGCGAGACTTTGGTTTTCTCCCTCTTGGTATTTCATGTTACTAAACGAATGAGGAATCGATGCCTTGGACGCCCCCTCCGCTCAAAACAGAACACCTTTATCTGGTCGGTCCCGACGATGCCGTGCAGCCGGCCTTCGCCTGGAACGGCCGCGACGCCGCGGCGCAGGCGCTGCCGGGTCTTCCGAGCAACTGGAAAATCCACCTTGCTGAGAGCGATCAGCCGATCGGAACGATCGGCTATATCCGCTGGGAGCGGGAGGCGCGCAGCGCGGAAGTCGGATTCATCTTGATGAATATCTATACCGGCCGCGGCTACATGACCGAAGCGTGCCGCGCGGTCGTCGGTTTTGGATTCGAGGGGATGGGTTTGGACCGGGTGGAAGCAAAGTCGCTTCCGAACAACCTTGCTTCGATCCGTGTCTTGGAAAAAGTCGGGATGACGTGTGAGGGACGGTTTCAAGGGCGGCTCTCGTCGAAGGGGCCGCTGGTCGACCTCGATCTTTTCTCGATCAAGAAAGCGGCGTGGCAATCTGCGCAAGGTTCTCGATAATATAATCGGGATGGATCGGGCTTCGCTCCGCCTCGGTCCGTGAGGTGCAGCCGGAGAGGACCAGAATCGTCGCAAGCCCGGCGCGCCGGCCGCCCAAAATGTCCGAGTCGAGCCGGTCGCCGATCATCGCGGTTCTCCCCCCCGGTGGGAAGAGGCCGAGCGCGATCTCAAAGACCGCCTTCTCCGGCTTTCCGACGACGACCGGCGCCACGCCGGTGGCATACTCAATGGCGGCGACGATCGGCCCGGTGCCGGGCCAGAGCCCGTCAGGCATCGGAAAAGTGGCATCTCGGTTCGTCGCAATAAAGGTCGCCCCGCGTTGGATGGCGAGGGCGGCGATCTTTAGCTCCGGATACGAGAACGCTTCGTGTCCTCCCACCACGACGATCCGCGCCCCAACC
This sequence comes from Candidatus Manganitrophaceae bacterium, assembly GCA_016200325.1. Classification (NCBI taxonomy): domain Bacteria; kingdom Pseudomonadati; phylum Nitrospirota; class Nitrospiria; order Candidatus Troglogloeales; family Candidatus Manganitrophaceae; species Candidatus Manganitrophaceae bacterium. The sequence goes on along the minus strand of JACQEZ010000015.1, from coordinate 36,563 downwards.
CCCTCCGCTCCTTCCAGCACGCATCCTCCCACCGATTCAATCTCCGATCGGAGGCCGTCGCTCCCGACGACGAAGACCGGTTCCGAGAGGCGTCCTTCCTTCTGTAGATAGAGCGCGGCGGCGCGTCCGGAGGTCAAAAACTCAGTCGGCTCGGCGGGGATGTCGAGGCGGCGGAGTTTTTGCGCATAGACGTCGGCGGTGTGCCGGGGGTCGTTCGTAATGAAGCGCCGTTTCTTTCCGGCGGCATGCAAAGCATTCAGCGTCTCGGCGGCGCGGGGGGTCGGCCGGTCGCCGATATAGACCACCCCGTCGAGATCGATCAGAAAGTGATCGAAGCGGTCAATTAACCGTAGCGGGGTCATAGGGAGTGCCGTCATACGGTTCGGGACGGGAGGAAGTAGAAATGATCGGTCGGTCCCTGTCCATGGCCGATGGCGAGGCCGTGGCGGATCGCCTCGGTGACATAGCCTTTCGCCTCCCGGATCGCCTCTTTGAGCGGCTTCCCCTGTCCGAGGCGTGCGGCGATGGCGGCGGAGTAGGTGCAGCCGGTTCCATGGGTGTGCTGCGAGTCGATAAACTCGGTTCGATAGAGGGTGGTCTCCTTCCCGTCGAAGAGGAGGTCACATCCCCGCTCTTCCAACAGGTGTCCTCCCTTGATCAGAACGGCACGGCAGCCGAGCGGATGGATCTTACGTGCGGCGGCCTCCGCGTCGGAGAGGGTTCGGATCTTCATCCCGGTCAACAGTTCGGCCTCGTGGATGTTCGGCGTCACCAGCGCCGCCAGCGGAAACAGATCGGTCCGCATCAGTGTGATCGCGTCCGGTTTCAGGAGCGGATAGCCGCTTTTGGAGACCATGACCGGATCGACGACGAGGTTCGGGGCGCCGACTTCTTTGAGCAGAAGCGCCACCCGCTTGACGATCGCTTTAGAGGAGAGCATCCCGGTCTTGACGGCGGCGACGGTGAAATCATCGAAGATCGCCCGGATCTGCGCCTCTACCACCCTGAGCGGAAGGTCAAACGCGGTCGTCACGGTGCGGGTGTTTTGCGCCGTGATCGAGGTGAGGACCGACATCGCGAACGCGCCGTTCGCCTGGATCGCTTTGATGTCGGCTTGGATGCCGGCCCCGCCGCCGGAGTCGGAGCCGGCAATCGTCAGGATCTGCGCGATTGAGGAGGCCGGTTTATCGGCATCGGCTATACCGGCCATCGCTCTTCCTTCCAGGCCATCTCCCAGAACATCCACTCATACCGGGAGCTGATCACAAAGTGGCTCTCCATCCGGAGCTTCTCATCGGTGCCGGCCCCTTTGGCCCATAGATCGACCTTCTCGCACATCCAATGGGCGACCTCGGCGAATTCCGGAGAAGAATAAAGAGCGAGCCAATTTTTATAGGGATGCCGATCGGGCGGGGGTCCCTCTTTCGTTAAACGCCGTCCGACCTCGACATAAATCCACGCGCAGGGGAGGGCGACCGCCGTCGTTTCGGCGAGGGTGCCGGTGGCGGCGACCTGGAGCATGTGGCGGGTGTAAGCATAGTTGGTCGGGGCCATCGGAAAGGCGGCCATCTCGCCCTCGGTCATCTTCCAGCGCTTGCCGTATTCTTTGTGAAGCCCCCGTTCGACTTGCAGCGTTTCGGCGGCGAGCTGCGTGAATTTCTCCATCGTTTCGGCATCGGGGCTTTTCTGGCCGGCCGACGAGAAGATCTTCGCCAGTTCGAACAGAAAGAGCGCATCTTGAATGATATAAAACCGGAATTTCTGCTCCGGCAGGGAGCCATCGCCGAGGGCCTCTACAAAGGGATGTTTTAGCTGCGCATCCCAGATCGGCTGCGCGATTTTTCTTAGATGTCGGCTGAACATGCTTCCTCCTTACAAAAGACTGGGTAATGAGAAAGATATTTTAAAAGAAGCGACGTTTTATTGCAACTGAACAAGAAGGGGAGAGAGGCCGTGTTAAGATCGATTTGATGGGATCAAGGGCGATGGAATGGGGGCTTTGGTCCAAGACCCACCTGCCTTAAGGTCGTGGGGTTTCACCCCACCCCCACCGTGGGGGCCGACTGCCCGGCCCCCTCCGGCCTCCCCGTGCAGCGGGGGGGCTCCCCCCCTGCTCCCCCCCACGGTCACAACTTGCACCACGCGCGGGAGGGCACCGCGGATGGTGCTTCGACAGGTGACCTGATTCGGTAGGTGAACCGTCTGATATAAAACGCAGCAGAGTGGGGGGGCGTAGTACGCCCTTGCCGCGCAGTCGCTTACGATCTTTATTTCAAAAGCCCCGGGGGAAGCCCCGCTGGCTGGGGAAGCCTTGGGTGTGGGGTAGGGCGCACCTGGTGTGAAGATCGGAGACCAACCTTCTTCTCCCAGCGCCGCTCCCACAGAATATCAACGTGGCAAGACGGCCCCACGGTGGGGGGTGGGGTGAAACCCCACGACCTTCGGCTGTGAGACGCGAGACAAAGCCCAAACAGTGTTTTCACATGAACGAGCAGACGACGAGAGCGAAAACGTCGGTGAGAAATTGGATGAAAATAAGGAGCGGATTCGTTATTTGTGGGGTTTGGCGGTGATGAACCAGTCCCAGAGACGGGGCTGGTCGTGGAAATGCTCGAAGCCGCCGATCTGGCCGCCCCAGGGGTAGAGGACCTTTTTGATCCGGATATTCTTGAAGCCCGACTTCTTGAGTCGATGCTTGATCTCGAACTCATAGAAAAATTTTTGTTTGAGGCCGTGGTCGTCGTAAATCCCGCTGATGAAATCGAACTTCCGGCGCTCCAAAATGCGCTTGGCGGCGGAGAGCGCTTTTTCTTCATCGCCGATTTTTTCGATTTCCCGATCAAAGATTAACGCCCCTTGATAGAGGATCACCTCCATTGAGGGGAAAATCGCCATGAGGACCCCCTCCGGCAGGAGCGCTTTTTGGATCTCCGACAAGATGGTGTCGATGCTTTTGGAGGAGGGGAAAAGGATGGAGTTGACCGCGACGGCGATATCAAATTGATTATAAAAGGGGGAGAGGTCGGTCAACGAGGAGCGATGAAAGGAGATGTTCTTGGCCTGCGTCCGCTTTCGGGCCGCCTCCAACATTTTCGGGGAGAAATCGACCGCCGCGACCTGACCGAAATGCTGCGATAAAAACGGCAGGAGCGGGCCGGTGCCGCAGCCGAGGTCGGCGACCCGTTTCCCCGCTTTGGCGGGAAGGGCGAGGATCTCTTCAAAGAGAGGATTAACGACCCCTTCTTGAAAGGGGGAGATGATCTCCTCGTTATACCGGCCTGCAATTTGATCCCAGTCTCTGATGTCCATGCGCCCCTGCGTTTATGTCCTCTTTGAAAATATAACATATATCCTACCGGTATGGGGGGGCGGCTGGACGCTCGACCGAAATAGTATTTCTTGTAGGGATAAGAATAAAGAGTGGGAGTCGTCGCAAGCGCGGTCCGCGGTCCGATCGAGGACGCGCCACGAAGCGGACGATTGTATTCCCGGCTTGGAACGAGATAAAATTCGGAAGGGCCGCTCGACCGTAGGAGGAGATCGCCTTGGATGAGAAAGAGAGGGAGACGCTCTACACCCTTGGACATTCGACCCGGACGGAGGAGGCGTTTCTGGCGCTTTTGACCCGGTATCAAATTCAGCTCTTGGTTGATGTTCGAACCGTGCCGCGGTCGCGGCGCGTTCCACAATTTAATCGGGAGCATCTTCACGCCCGCTTGCCGACGCAGGGGGTCGCCTACCTTCATCATCCGGCGCTCGGCGGTCTCCGAAAAGGCCGCGATTCGGATCGGTCCAATCAAGGTTGGCGAAACGCCAGTTTTCGCGGCTATGCCGATTATATGCAGACGGAAGCGTTTCGAGAGGGGATCGACCTTCTCTTGTCCGAGTGCCGAGGGAAAAAAACCGCCTTGATGTGTGCCGAGGCCGTTCCTTGGAAGTGTCATCGCTCTCTCATCTCGGATGCGCTGGTGGTGCGAGGGGTCACAGTCTGCCATATCCTCTCCCTCACCGATACCAAAGTACATCAGATCACCCCCTTTGCCAAGGTGGAAGGGGCCCGCATTACCTATCCTGGATCGGAGGAGCAGCCGTCCCTTTTCTAGAATCGACGCGAACTTGATCTTTCGGATCAGATCGATTATTTATAAGAGGCGTTCAAGAGGCTGATCATTGATTAGACATTAAGACAAAGAGGAGGAGAAGATGAAGGTAAAACCGTTGCAAGATTGGGTTGTCGTTCAGCCGGATGAAGCGATGGAGAAAACGGCCGGAGGAATCATCGTCCCCGATGCGGCCCGGGAAGCCCCCGAGAGTGGAAAGGTGATCGCGGTCGGAGAGGGTAAATATATTGAGGAGAAAGATACAAAAGGGAAAATGAAGGAGAAGAAGTTCGTCAAAACAACCGTCAAGCCGGGCGAACACATTCTCTACGAAAAATATGCGGCGCGCCGGATTGAGATCGACCGCGACGAAATCGTTCTGGTCCGGGAGCAGGATGTCCTCGGTTATCTCGCCGATTCCAAATAAGGAACGGCCGGTTCCTTTCTTACACTGTGACTCTGCTTGCCTGAAATTCTCCCCAAGGGTTTAAATTTTAAATAAGGAATGGCCGGGAATAAGACCGGCCATTCCTACGCACCCCGCTTAATCGCATCGCATTTTCTCGTTTACATGTTTCGGCATGGCTCGCGGTATCGTACCGCCTGGAGTAAGGTTTTGCACAAAAGCTCTTCTATCGATGAGGAGACCGCTGCTCATTCGAAATCGTGCGAAATCGTGCAAAGCCGCGCAAAGCCGCGCAGAGAAACTCCCACCGATGTACATCGAAGCGCGTTGTATGGGTCGGTTCGATCCCATCTCGAAAACCCCTCTGGGTCCTGTTGCTTGATCGAGATCGCGCTGCCGTTTTGTGATGGGACCAAACGCGTAGAACAAGTTGACTTTTGGGAGAAAAAGGCCATAAAAGTATTGACAAGCCTGGGAATGTATGCTATAAGTGCAAATCTTTCAAAAGAATTCGCATCTTGTGTGTCTTTGAGAAGTGTGTATCCTGTTCGATTTTGGGTCGGCGCTGGACGATTCTGTTCGGTAAAACACTGGTCTTATCCTGAAATTTTTTAAGTATAACGTTTAAGTTTCTAGAAGGCCAAGGGGTATCTCCATTAGACATGGAGCCGGATTGTTTTCTTCTCTATCGGTTGGATACAGCTTCTCTCCTTTCCATACCGAAAATTCAGCAACATCAGTCTCCCTGTCTTCCATCTCTCCCTCTTTATGTCGATGTCCGGGGATGGTTTTGGCACTTCATTATCCAGTGATAAGGGGATAAGATTGTTTAATAAAAGAGCGGTTCTTTTAGCAAGCCTCCTTTCTTTCCTTTTTTTTGCCGCTTCTCTCTCTGAGGCGGCTCCCGCAAAAAATATAAAAAAAGAATCCCCTGCTCCGTCTGCTCCTTCGTTCCAGGCAAAGGGGAACGCTGCAGAAGGGAAGCGTGTTTTTAAGCATTACTGTGCCGTCTGTCATGGCCTTTCCGCAAAGGGAAACGGCGTCAACGCAGACAACCTCGATCCACACCCTTCCGATTTGACCAGCGAAGAAGTCCAGGGCCTTTCCGACAATGAAATATATGAAGTCATAGAAAAGGGGGGCGGGGCAGTGGAACTCTCCGTCTCGATGCCTCCTTGGGGAAAGACCCTCTCCGGTGATCATATTCGCGACCTCATCGCCTATATCCGCACCTTAAATAAAAAGGGCTCCGCGGAGTCTTCCAGGGAGGTTCGTGTCTCCGATCTGCGGCGGGAAGGGAAGGCCGAGTGCCAGGTCTGCCATATCAAACAGGGGCAGCATCCGACGCTGGCGCCGAACCTCGGCCATGAGGGAACCAAGTTAAATCGGGAGTGGCTCTCGAAATTCCTGAAAGATCCGGGACGGATTCGTCCCGTCGGCTATGTTCCGCTGACAAAAACAAAGATGCCCAATTTTCAGTTAAGCGACGAAGAAGTGGCCGCCCTGACCACCTTCTTGATGACACAAAAAGACGATGGGATTTCCGCTTCCCCGTTGTCCGGGGCGAATCTTTCAGACCCGGCCGAAGTAGAAAAAGGAAAACGGCTTTTTACCGACAAATATGCCTGCGATGCTTGCCACAAGACCGCCAACGCGGGGGCGGGGGGTGTCGTCGGCCCCGATCTCTCAGAAGCGGCCAAGCGGCTGCGGCCGGAATGGGTCTTTTATTGGCTGAAAAATCCGCAGGCGATTCGGCCCGATGTGAACATGCCGAACTTCGGGATTCCCGACCCGGAGATCCGCTCGCTCATCGCTTACATCTACAGTGTCGGCGGAGGGATGTCCCAGGTCGCGACCGTCTCTGAGCCGGCTCCGGCCCGCCCCGATCTGGTGGCGAAGGGAGAAAAATTAGTCAAAGATAAAAATTGTGTTGCATGTCACACGCTTGATCGCTTTAATAGTCAAGATAAGAAACAAGAGAAAGGGACCGCCGGGCCACATTCTTAGGACATTCATGCGGCGGCTCTTTCATCCAGCTGAAACGAGGAGTTCTGGGTAGATCTCATACATCAACGAGAGGAAAAGATGACGAAACGCGAATTCCGCTTTTTTCTTTTGAGTTTGGTTGCCGTTGCTGTTCTGGTCGCTCCGGCGTTTGTCGCCGCGGCCGATGATGAGGAAGACAAGCCGTTGAAGCCGGTTCCGAAGGTCTATGCCGACAAGCATATGCCGAAGGGCTGGTGGACCGATCCGAAGATCATAGAGGAAGGGAAAAAGCTTTTTGAGACCGCCACCCTCGAGTTTGAATACAAGGGAAAGAAAGAAGAGGTTAAGGAAGGCTGTTCTACCTGTCACGCCATTGATAAAGAAAAAGATCGGCCCAAACAGCGGGGCGCCCGCGACTTTCGCGTCGGCAAGAAGATAAACGAATATTCGGACAGCTACTGGTTCTGGAGGGTTTCGGAAGGGGTTTCCAAGACGAAGATGCCGGCATGGAAAGAAAAGTTGACCGAGGAGCAACGCTGGAAGATCATCGCCTACGAACATACCTGGTCCCATGGAAACAAGCCGGAGTCGCACGAGCATAAGGAGATCAAAGTATCGGTTGAGCCATAAACGGTCGCGGTAGAAGAAGTGATTCTTTGACTGATAATAGAGGATAAGAAGTATCGCCTGGGTCCGTTACGCTCGGACGCCTCTCTACCCAAAAGGGGTCGATCGTGCCCCTCATGGAGGGATGGAGTGTCTCCTGGCGAGAGGAGGACCGCTTTACGGGTCGGTATCTCTATCAGCTGTCTCGATCCAAGTGTCTCTATCGCTCTCTATGTAAGGATGACGGATCGAAGCAGCGGAAAAGCTGGAAAAACGGTAAGACTAAGGTAAAGCTGGGGTAGATCAAGGGTTGCCGGGGTAGCGTAAGGAGGTTTCCGCCATGGAAATTGAATCGATCAAGCCCTTGTTGGCCGTGGCCATCTCTTTGGTGGGGGCGCTGCTCATTATTGCAACCCGTAAGGACCCGAACCTCCGGGAAGGGTGTTCCCTCGTTACGGCGGTCTTAAAGTTCTTCATTGTCCTCACCATGATTCCGGCGGTCCTCGCGGGGAACAAGCTTCATTATAACCTCTTCTCCCTCTTCCCCGGCGTCTCCATTGAATTTCGGGTCGATGCGCTGGGGCTTCTCTTTGCAACCACCGCTTCCTTTTTGTGGATTCTGACCACTATTTACTCCATCGGCTACATGCGCTCGCTCAACGAGCATTCCCAGACCCGCTACTATACCTGTTTTGCCCTTACACTCTCCGCCACCCTCGGGGTCGCCTTCTCAGCCAATTTGGTGACCCTTTTTGTTTTTTATGAGCTCATCACCTTCGTGACCTATCCGTTGGTCACCCATCACGGCACGAAGGAAGCGTACGCGGCAGGAAACAAATATCTCTTCTATCTCTTGGCGACGACCAAAGCGTTCTTTGTCACCGCCACGTTCTTGACCTACAATCTCTCCGACACCTTCACGTTTAAGGCCGGCGGCGTCTTTCCCCCCGGCGTCGGTAGTACGGTTCTGATCATCACCTTTTTTCTCTTTTTGGCGGGACTGAGCAAGGCGGCGATCATGCCCTTTCATGGCTGGCTTCCCTCCGCCATGGTGGCCCCCACGCCGGTGAGCGCGCTCCTCCATGCGGTGGCGGTCGTGAACACCGGGGTCTTCTGCATCCTCCGAATTATTTTTAATATCTTCGGTGTGGAGCTGATGAAGTCGTTGAACCTCGGGGTCATGACCGGCTTCGTCGTCTCATTTACGATCGTCATGGCATCAATCTATGCCCTCACAAAAGACAACCTCAAAGCGCGATTGGCCTATTCTACCGTGAGCCAGCTCTCTTACATGATCTTAGGGGGGGCTCTTTTGACGCCGAGCGGGATGACCGGCGGAATTATGCACATCGCCAACCATGCCTTTGCAAAGATCACCCTCTTCTTTTGCGCGGGGTCGATTTATGTCGCCTCGCGGAAGACCAATATTTCTGAAATGGCGGGGATCGGGCGGAAGATGCCCTGGACGATGACCGCGTTTGCCCTTGCCACGCTCAGCATGATCGGGGTCCCTCCCGTCTCCGGCTTTTTGACGAAATGGTATCTGATGACCGGCTCGATGGAGGCGCAAGAGCTCCCTTTCATTTTTGTGCTGTTGGCCAGCTCTCTTTTAAATGCCGGCTATTTCCTCCCGGTGGTTCACAAGGCCTTTTTTGAAGGGGCGCCGGAGACGGCGGAGGAGGTTCAAAAAGGACTTCATCCGGTCCCGCAGAGCCTCGGGGCGGCCGCAGCCCAAGATCACGACCCCCATTCACACGGTGCCCACGCGTTCACCGGGCCGATCCGAGAGCCTTCTTACTTCTTGGTGGTCCCTTTGCTGCTCTGTGCCGTGGTTTCGGTGCTCTTGGGAATTTACCCGGACTTTTTATTGGACCTGATTAAACTCGTGATTCGATGAATTTGCAGACGAATAAATTGCGTTCCGGCGCCCCTTCCAACCCGATCGAGAATCGGTCGAAAAGAGCGATCGCACCGAGTCCGCTTCCCGTTCAGCAAGATCGACGGGGCATCTCTTTCGGGAGAGATTTCGGCACGCCGGAGCAGATTCAAAAGATCACGATCCCGCTATACGGCGTGCTCGGTACTCTGGTATTGATCGATTTTTTAGTCCCCCGAGAACATGCCGTCTTTATCGGGGATTCGATCCCCGGTTTCAGCGCCCTCTATGCCTTGATCGCCACGCTGCTGATTATCTTCGTCTCCAAATTTCTGGGGCGCGGGTTGATGAAGTCAGAGGATTACTATGGAGGACGTTATGATTGAGTGGATTCATCCCACCGCCCTCTTCTTCCTCGCTGCGGTTCTTCTTCTTTTCGTCAAAGGAAAAGCAAAGCAGGCGATCCTTCTCGGCGCGCCGGCGCTCGGTTTCCTCTCTCTTCTGATCGTCTCGGAAGGAAATCATGGCACGATGTCCTTCATGGGACAGCAGTTGATCTTCGGGCGGGTCGACCGTCTCAGTCTCGTCTTCGGTTATGTTTTTACCCTCATCACCTTTATCGGGATGGTCTACGCCCTTCATCTGAAGGATGAAAGGGAGCAGATTGTTGCGTTCATTTATGCCGGAAGCGCCTTGGGGGTGACCTTTGCCGGGGACCTCTTTACCCTCTTTTTGTTTTGGGAGATCATGGCGTTTTCTTCGGTCTTTCTGATCCTCTTCGGCGGGTTTAAGTCGTCGAGCGCGGCCGGAATGCGCTATCTGTTGGTCCATATCGCCGGTGGACTTTGTCTCTTGGGAGGCATTGTCATCTACGCGGCGGGCGGCGGCGGAATTGCCTTCAACGCGTTTCCCCACGAAGGCTTGGGGCCGACCCTGATCCTCATTGGATTCCTTTTGAATGCGGCGGTGCCGCCGCTCCATGCATGGCTGGCCGACGCATATCCGGAAGCGACCATCGCAGGAATTGTTTTCTTGAGCGCGTTTACCACCAAGACCGCGGTCTATGTTTTGGTGCGGGGCTTTCCCGGAACAAAGATTTTGATCGCGCTTGGGGTGACGATGACCCTGTATGGGGTGATCTATGCGATGCTCGAGAACAACATCCGAAGATTGCTCGCCTACCATATCATCAGCCAGGTCGGTTTCATGGTCGCCGCGGTTGGAATCGGAACGGAACTCGCCCTCAATGGCGCCGTGGCCCACGCCTATGCGCATATTATTTATAAAGGGCTGTTGATGATGGGGATGAGCTCGGTCGTTTTTATGACCGGAAAACGGAAGGCCTCCGAGCTCGGGGGGCTTTATCGGACAATGCCGCTGACCTTCATCCTTTTCATGATCGGCGGGTTCTCCATCTCCGGGGTGCCGTTGCTCTCCGGATTCATCAGCAAATCGATGGTGATTACCGCCGCTTCGGTCGAGCCGAATCTGACCTGGGCCTATTTGCTCCTGACGCTCGCCTCCGCCGGAACGTTTCTCTCGACCACGCTCAAGCTTCCCTACGCCGTGTTTTTGGGAGAGGACAAGAAGATCCCGGCGGCCGATCCTCCTAAAAATATGATCTTTGCGATGGGGTTGGCCGCCTCTCTCTGTATTTTATTCGGCGTGTGGCCGGGCCTGCTCTATCGGCTCCTTCCTTTTCCGGTGGAGTACCATCCCTATACCTTGGAACATCTGGTCGGCTCTTTACAGCTCCTCTGCGCGACCGCTTTGGGATTCGTCTTTTTCTTGAGCAAATTCCATTTGGAAAACAAGATCAGCCTGGACACCGATTGGTTTTATCGAAAAGGGACGGCCGCTTTCCTCTGGCTGACCAAGCGTTTTTAACTTTAAAGAGGTTTTAAACAGGCCGTTCATGAATCCGCATACCGACCAGACCAGCTCCACCCATAAGGAAGGATCGATTCCTAAAAAAGGGACCGATCACAGCGGAAGACAGGCGTCAAACCACGCTGGGGATCAGAAGGGGGTCGGCCTGCAGCTTGAAAAGTATTTCGGCAAACCGGGGCAGATTCAAAGAATGAAGACCCCCCTCTATGCCACGCTCGGGATTCTGGTGGTGGCCGACTTTTTCGTTCCCCGGGAGCATGTCACCTTTATCGGAGATTCGATCCCGGGGTTCAGCGCAGTCTATGGCCTGATCGCCACCGTGTTGATTATCTTCGTCTCTAAAGGCTTGGGGGCCGGGTTGATGAAGCGCGAGGACTACTACAAAGATTAAGAATGATCCTCCGACGAGTCGAATCGTCTATTGTTCAAAGGCAGCGATTCATTTAGGAATGGCAACGTCAATAAACCGCAAACGGATCTCTGGAGCCGTTGAGATTTAAGGGGAGGTTTCCCATGACCTTCAAAAAAGTGATCCGACAACCGGTTGTAGGGGCGGGAATCCTTTTCGCGGTTCTACTCTTGCTGCCTTGGACGTCTCTCTTCGCTCAGACCCCCGCCGCCGTGGAATACCGCGATCCCTCCTGGATCAGTAGTCGTAATCTGATTTGGGTGATCTCCCAGGTCCATTTACTATTTGGTGGCTTCGTTTTGGGCGTGCCAATCTTCGCCTGGCTCTGTGAGGTGATCGGGGTTTGGTCGGGAGATCGTCGATACGATCATCTTGCCAAAGAGTTTACAATCCTGATCACCGCTTGTTTTGAGATGACGGCCACCCTGGGGATTATTTTTCTTTTTTCCCTTCGCGTTCTATATCCCAAATTGTGGACATTTCTGGTAGGGGTTTTTCTGCCCAGTTTTTATTTTTATCTTTTCCTTTTCCTCCTGGAAGGAATTGCGCTCTATATCTATGCGGCCAAGTGGGATGTCATGCAGCGGGGCCGGCTTAAGGGACTCCACATTTTTGTCGGATTCATGCTGAACTTCGTCGGCCTCTTCGTGATGATGGTGCCGAGCGCCTGGGCCTCTTTCCAGGCGAGCCCGGTGGTTTTAAATGACTCCATGACTGCCTTGCAGCGGACCTGGGCCGCCGCGAATAATCCGACTTGGTGGCCGGTTAATATTCATCGGATCGTTGCCAATGTGGTCTTGGGAGGGTTTGTCTGCGGAGCCTATGCGGGAGTTCGGTATCTGGGGGCGAAAACCCAAGAAGAGCGAGAGCATTACGATTGGATGGGATATATCGGGAACTTCATCGGAATCTTCGGACTTCTCCCGTTGCCGTTCGCCGGCTATTGGCTGATGCGAGAGGTCTATCAATATAACCAGCAGATGGGAATTACCTTGATGGGGGGCATTCTCTCCTGGTTATTTATCCTTCAGGCGCTGCTGATTGGGGTGCTGTTCCTCGGTTCTAACTATTATCTCTGGCAAGGCCTGCTGAAAAGAACATCGGATGGAATTAAATATAAACCATACATTATGATTATCCTCTTCACCCTTCTCGCTTGTCTAGGGGTTTGGATGACTCCGCACAGCTTGGTCGCCAGCCTGGAGGAGGCGCGCGCGATGGGGGGAAGTCATCACCCCATCCTCGGCGTCTTCGGGGTCATGTCTGCGAAGCTCACCGTGGTTAATATCATGATCCTCAGCACCTTCATCAGCTTCCTTCTTTATTGGAGGGCGAACCAGCAGGTGACCGTTCGCTGGGGAAAGGCGGCCCGCGGCTTTGAAGCGGTCCTCTTTACGGTTGCGATCATTGGTGTAATCGTCCTGGGAATTTACGGCTATTTTGTTCCGTCCATTATCCGAGTCAATTATCTTTCTGTCGCTCAGGTTTTAGCGGTCATCAGCGTGCTGATTTTAGTGACTCCGATGACCGGGATGATGCTCCGAGGGGCGAAGATGACCGGAAAGATGACGTGGGGGGTCATGCCGCCCAGCTCCCAATACGCCTTGGTTCTCAATGCCATTACGGTGGTCCTGACGATGAGCCTGATGGGGTATGCCCGTTCCGCCTCGCGCGTTCACTGGCATGTCTATGGCGTGGTGGAAGACACCACCCCGTATGCCTATACCCCTCCGCTCGGAACGGCGGCCTTCCTTTGGTCTGTGAATACCCTTCTATTTTTCTCTCTGGTTGCCTTTATCTTCTTCGTCACAACCCGCACCATCCGTTATAATGGTTTTTCCACACAATACTTTTTTATCGCGCCGTTCTTCGAATGGCTGGTCTCTCTGCCGGAGAAGGTCAACGCGCCAAAACCGGTGGCGGCGGCCGGGCCGAATCATTTTTGGAAGGTTGTAGCGGTCGTCGTTGGATTTTTAGCAATCTTTACTTGGGTCGGTTTTTCAGTTCCCCAGAGCATTGGACTTCCTCCGACCAAAGAGAAGCTCGATATCGCGGCAATCAAAAACGATAAAGACCTGGCCAGAATCGGCCAGAATATGTTCTTCGGCAAGGGGCAGTGCGCGCTCTGTCATACGCTTGGAGCGGAAGCGGGGCGTTGCCCAAGTTTGCAGAATGCCGGTGCGCGTCTGACGCGGGAATTTATCTATGAGACGCTGACGAAGCCCGATGCCTATATCAAGCTTGATTTCGAAGAGGTTGAGCCTAAAAGGTTTCCGGCGCGGATGCCGACGATTAACAAGCCGCCGATCGCGCTTTCGGAGCAGGAGATGCTTACAGTAATCTCTTTTGTCCAAAGCTTGGGGGGCAAGGTGACGGTTAACCCATCGGAGTTGGCGATTGATCAAGCTGCCCCGGCGCCGCAGCCGCAGCCGGCCAGTGGGGAGCCGGCCCCTCAGAAGAGCTTGATCCAAAGCCACCGAGAGGTCGAGCACAAAGGGTCATAAGAAGAGCTCCGTTGGAAATTAAAAGAGGGATCGGCTTCGGAATTATTTTAATTTTGGGATGGATCGCCGCCTGCAGCGCCCGGGTTGAAGAGAGGCTGGATCTGGGTGCTGTTTCAAGCGAGAAAGAGTTAGTCAACGTCGGGCAGAAAATTTTTTTCGGGAAAGGTCAATGCGCCCTCTGCCATACCCTCGGAGGAGAAGGGCGTGGCAAATGTCCCGATTTGGCGGGAGCGGGTGCGCGTCTGACGCGGGAATTTCTCTATGAGACGCTGACGAAACCCGAAGCCTATATCAAGCTTGATTTTGATTCTGCCGAGCCGAAAAAATATCCGGCGCGGATGCCGACGGTCAACAAACCGCCGATCGGCCTCTCGGAGCAGGAGCTGCTCACGGTGATCGCTTTCGTTCAGAGTCAGGGGGGAGCGGTGACGGTCCGCCCGGCGGAAGTGGGACAAAAAAATTCGTTTTAATGATCCGGTCATAGAGGGGGGTCAGATGGCGCAGATAAAAAAAGAGAGGGTTCCTCCCGGAATCAGGGTTGCCCTCGCAATGCTTGGATTCTATCTGGTCCTGAAGTATGTGGTTCGTCCTCCTCTCCCGTTCAGCGTCATTTTCATGTACATGTGCATGGCCCTGGCCGGGGCGATCATGTATTTGACCCTCTTTTACAATATCAAAGATGCCGTCATTACTCCTCTTTATACCTTTTTGGGAGGGGGTGTCGAAGGAGGGATGGCCAAGGGAGGGCGATATGCCGTCCTGGTTGCCATGCCGCTGCTCGTCTGGTTCGGGTCGTACGAAAAGTTTAATAAAAAGATGCAGCCCCCGTTGGACTCGCGGGTCATCCATCCCGCCCCTCCGGTGGAATTTACCGGTCTCTACAATCCCTATCGTGTCGAAGACAAAGAGCTTTTCAAGAAGTATGTCGCCGATGGAAAAGAGATCTATTATCGGAACTGTATCTTCTGTCACGGAGACCTCCTCAACGGAGAAGGCATTTATGCGCACGGGTTCAATCCGAAACCGGCGAATTTCCAAGACCCGACGGTCCTCCCGATGCTGCAGGAATCGTTTCTCTTCTGGAGAATCAGCACCGGCGGGATCGGGCTTCCGCAGGAATCGACCCCCTGGAGCTCGGCGATGCCCCGGTGGGAGGCGATGCTGTCGGATGAGCAGCGCTGGAAGGTGATTCTTTTTCTCTCGGAGTACACCGGGTTCTCTCCGAGAACCTGGGAGTAGCATTCAGGATGGAAAGCGAAACCTTCGGGGAGTTACAGCGTCTAAAGCAAGCGACCGGCTCCGCCGGTCCGAGCGCGGGGTTTAGGGGCACAGGGTGGGACACTGGATGTCTCGGAGGACAAGCCTTTTCTCTTGCCGCACGGACCTCCGCATAGAATAAAGGAAGCAGATGTTAATCACAGCGATCAGAAAATATGGCCTCCCGCTTTTGTTGATTCTCGGGGTCGTTGCTACGTCGGGCCAGGCCGAAGAGGGGGCGCCCGCCGAGCCGAAGAAGGCGGAGGAGAAAAAGACCGAGGAGAAGCCGACCGTCAGCATGGAGCTCGGGAAGGCCATTTATGAGAAACGGTGTCTCGGCTGCCATGGTCCTTCCGGCGCGGGAGACGGCCCGGCGGCGGAGCGGTTTAAACCGCGTCCCAGAGACTTCACCCGCGGTCTGTTCAAGTATAAAACGACCGCCCATGGAAGCGTGCCGAATGATGACGACCTGGTCCGAGTGGTGACCAGAGGGCTTCCCGGGACCGGAATGCCGGCGTGGCAAAGTCTTCTCAAGGAAAACGAAATCCGCTCGGTTGTTCAATACATCAAAACCTTTGCCCCGCAGTTTGCCAGCGAAACACCCAAGCAGATTACCATCGGGGCCGAGATCAAACCTTCGAAGGAGAGCATCGAGAAGGGGAAGGACCTCTTCAACAAGGTCGGCTGCATCATGTGTCACGGAGACGAAGGCCGGGGGAATGGCCCGCTCGCTCCGACCCTGAAGGACAATTGGGGCCGGCCCGTTCAGCCGAGAAACCTCACCAAAGGGTGGGTCTTCCGCGGAGGGAATGCGCCGAAGGATATCTATACCCGGATCAATACCGGCTTGATGGGAACGCCGATGCCGTCGTTCGCCAGCACCCTCGATAATGAGAAGAGCTGGAATCTGGCGAATTACGTCAACTCTCTCTCTCAGTATCCGGGCGCGCCCGATTGGAAGGTCGCCGTGGTCGCGAAGCCGGTGACCGGCGAGGTGGCCGATGATCCGGACGATCCCCGCTGGGCGGGTCTGGAGCAGCATAGCTTTCCGCTGGTCGGCCAGGTGACGATCGATCCCCGGATGTTCACCCCCACCGTCGACATGGTCACCGTCAAGGGGATGTATAACGCAAAAGACTTTGCCCTGCTGGTGATCTGGGACGATCCGACCAAGAGCGTGGCGACGCCGGCGGCCGGCGAGACCGTCCCCGAAATCTTTGATGACGCCGTCGCGATCCAATTCCCGGCCAAGATGAAAGAGGGGAATGAGAAACCCTATTTCATCATGGGAGACCCGGCCCATCCGGTTTATGTCGCGCGGTGGACGGCCGGAACCAACAAGGTCGACGAATTCAACGCGACCGGCACGGAGGTCAAGGTCGGTCTTCGGATCAAGCCGCAAGAAGAGTCGCACTGGCAATTCAAAGGGAAGGGGACCTATAAGAGCGGGCAGTACCGGGCGGTCTTCAAACGCGCGCTCACCACGGAAGACAAAGAGACCGACCTGCAGATCGAGCCGGGGAAGTTTTATCCGATCGCCTTCACCGCCTGGGACGGCTCCAACGGCGAGAGAGACGCCCAACGCTCTTTGTCGGCCTGGTATTCGATTCTCCTGGAAGTCCCCGCCTCTAAAGATCGCTTTATCTATCCGACCCTTTTTCTGTTAGTTGTGGTCGGGGTGGAGTGGTGGATCTCCCGAAGCTACAGAAATGGAAACGGGAACGGGAAGCAGAAATGATGTTTCTTTTAGGAGGAAGAGCGAAGTAATGAAGAAGCTGCAATTGGTGCTCATTCCGGCGATCGTCCTTATTGCAGGCGGGGTTGCCTTTTCGTTTTTCTTTCAAGACAAACATGTCTCTCAGGGGAGACATCTCTTTGATCGGTACTGCACTCCCTGTCATGGGAACAGCGGCCAGGGAGATGGGTATAATGCGAGGAACCTCGATCCCCATGCGCGCGACCTGACCGACAAGAAAGAGCAGTATATGGTCAAGTTAAGCAACAAGGAGATCTACGACGTAATCGACAAGGGGGGCCGCGGAGTCGATCTCTCCGGAATGATGCCGGCCTGGGGAAAGGTCTTCTCCGAAGAAGAGATCTGGTCGCTCGTCGCTTATATCCGAACCCTCCACCCTTACAAGGGAGAGAAGGTCAAGTTTGATAAAGAGAAGCCCTATTCGACGACCCGGGTTCGGGCTCCCGGCGTTCAAGAGAACGAATTTCGCACCCTCATGGAGTCGAAAGTTCCCAACGATGAGAAAAAGCAGGAGCTGACCGACCAGGGGAAGGAGCTGTTCGAAGAGCATGGCTGCATCGGCTGCCACATGGTCGGGAAGAAGGGGGGAACGCTCGGTCCGTATTTATCGCGCGCCGGTTTTATGCTGCAGCCCCAATTCATCTACCGATGGATTCGCAATCCGCAATCGTTTAAGCCAAAAACGCGGATGCCGAATTTGGGATTGTCGGAGGATGAAGCGTTGGCGGTCACCCTCTACCTGACCACCCTCAAAGGACCGCCGCTCCAGCCGGATGGTGTGACCCCTTATGAGGATCCGCCGGTAGCGGGAGCACGGAAAAGTTAAATCATCGGGTCGATGCAACGGGGCCGCGGGGAGGTCATCGGTCGACCGATAAAAAGAGTTCGCTGAAAGTGGATGAAGGGGATGGTTCTTTAAGGGGGCACCGGCGAAGCATGTCTGTTTGGGGAGCCGGTGGGGGACGAAGGAAACACATCGGGATTGTTGACATATTTTCTCCGCTGATTTATGATACGGCGATTTTATTTTCGCCGAAGAATCTCTCCGGAGAGATTTCCTGATGGAACGCGATTCGTGATCCTTTTTATTTTCGTTCTCTCTCTCTTAGGCATTTCGCCCAATCCTGCTTTCGCAACTCACGAAGCCGATCATCGCTATGTTGTCTCCGGTTATGTCCGGGATGCCGAGGGAAACGCCCTCAAGGGCGTTGACGTGCTCCTCGAGCATAAAGGGGGGGAGAAACAGAAGACGACGACGAACGGCTTCGGTTACTACGAAGCCCTTTTTCACCTCCATGACGACAATCTCGGCGATGAGATTATCGTCACCGTCGGGAGCGAGGTCAAGAAGGCGCCGGTGACGTTCACCCCCGGCGACCGGGTGACGCACCGGGGGGCGACCATCGATTTCGGCGCACCGGGGAAAGAGTCGCCCTATGCTTGGATCTATTGGACGGGCGGGTCGGCTTTCCTGATTGCGATTGTTTATTTTGGTTTTTTTCGGAAAAAAAAGAAGGCGAAAGCGATCCCGCGTAAAAAAAAGAGATGATCTTCCGTTTTTGTCGCATCAATTAAGAAACAGACCACCGCGTCAACGCGGTGCGGAGGAGGTTCGGATATGATTCCCGGTGGCAAGAAAGAGGGTCCGCAGAATCCACAACAGGCAGACGTCAGCCGGCGGCGGTTTTTTACCCTCATGGGTTTAGGAATCGGCTGGGGCGGGTTTGCCGCGGCGCTCGGGGGGACCGGTGTCGGCGCCCTCAGATATATGTTTCCCAACGTCCTTTATGAGCCGCCGACGGTTTTTAAAATCGGAAAGCCGGAAGAGTATGGGGTCGGCGTCGACAACAAGCTGAAGAAAGAGCGCCAGATCTGGGTGGTCCGAAACGAACGGGGGCTCTATGTATTGGTGGCGATCTGCCGGCACCTCGGCTGCACCCCCAACTGGTTCGACGACCAGAAACGTTTCCGGTGCCCCTGCCATGGGAGCATCTACGACGTCACCGGAAACGTGGTCGGCGGTCCGGCCCCTCGAACTCTTTGGCGGGCGGGGGTCGCGCTCGACCCGGTCGACGGCCAGATTGTCGTCAACTTCAACCAGCGTCAGGACCCCGATCCAAAAGGGACCGATGAAGGGTTGATGGTCGACGAAGCGACTCGAGAAGTTCCTCCATTTTTCTTGAAGATTTAGCGGGACAGGGTATCACACTGCATATGAAGGAGAGACAGCCGGAATGAACAAGTTACTTGATCAAATTCGGGAGAACGTCACCCAGACGCAGGCCTGGAAGTCGATCTTCCGTCATGGATTTCCGAACACGGATGCCAACCGCGCCTTGGTGATGTTCAGCAACGTCATCCTTCATCTTCACCCGGTTCGTGTCCGTCGCGGTGCATTAAAGATTAAATTTACCTGGTGTCTGGGGGGGCTGACCTTTTTCTTCTTCGTCATGCTCGCCATCACCGGCGTCTTCTTGATGTTCTATTATGTTCCCGATACCCGGCGCGCTTATAACGACATTAAAGATTTGGGAACGGTGATCTACTTCGGGAGCCTCTTCCGAAACCTGCATCGGTGGTCGGCCCATGCGATGGTCTTCTCCGTCTGGATGCATATGACCCGGGTC
Organism: Candidatus Manganitrophaceae bacterium; assembly: GCA_016200325.1. NCBI lineage: Bacteria > Pseudomonadati > Nitrospirota > Nitrospiria > Candidatus Troglogloeales > Candidatus Manganitrophaceae > Candidatus Manganitrophaceae bacterium. The sequence continues at coordinate 17,146 of JACQEZ010000015.1, read as the reverse complement.
TTCCTGACCGGCTCGTATAAACCGCCGCGGGAGTTCAACTGGGTCGTCGGCGTGATCCTCTTGGTCGTGACCCTGGTGATGAGCTGGACCGGTTATCTGCTTCCTTGGGACCAGTTGGCCCTCTGGGCGGTGACGGTCGGAAGCAAAATGGCCGAAGCGACCCCGTTGGTCGGAAATACCGGGCCGTTCGGGCCGGAGCTCGGTGTCACGGTCGACAACGACGTTCGCTTTGCGCTGCTCGGTGGAACGGTGGTCGGACAGAGCGCGCTCCTTCGGTTCTACGTGCTTCATTGTCTCGGGTTGCCGCTGGTGATGGCGCTGTTCATGGCGGTTCACTTCTGGCGGATCCGAAAAGACGGATTCTCGGGACCCCTTTAATCCTATCGTTTTGGTTTGAGGAAAATAGATGGCTGAAAAGGAAACAACGCTTGGAACGCTTCCGAAGCGGGATGGAAATTCGGGCGGGCTGGCCGCGCTCATCAAGAAATCGGCGATTGAAAAGATGGGGCCGGAAGACCACGTCTTGGTCTGGCCGAACCTGGTCTACCTCGAGCTGATTTCAATCTTGGCGGCGACCGCTTTTCTCCTCTTCCTCTCGATTATCTCCCCCGCGCCGCTGGAAGAGCTGGCGAGCTCCGACACGACGCCGAATCCGACGAAGGCCCCCTGGTATTTCTTGGGCCTTCAGGAGCTGCTGGTCTATTTCGATCCCTGGCTGGCCGGGGTGGTCCTCCCTTCCTTGATCATCGTCGGGCTGGTTCTGCTCCCTTACATCGATCCGAACCCGCGCGGCAAAGGATACTACACCTTCTCCGAGAGAAAGTTCGCCGTCCTCGGTTTTATCTTCGGACTCGGACTTTGGTACATTCTGATCGTGGTCGGCGTCTGGTTCCGGGGCTTGGATTGGTCGTGGTACTGGCCGTGGGACAACCCGCATGAGCACAAGGCGATCACCGGAGGGCTCATCGATCTGGAGGTCATCTTTCAAAAGACGCTCGGATTGAGCGCGACGCCGCTCGTCACCCTCGGCCGCTACGGCATCACGATCGCGAACCTGTTGACCTGGGTTTTGTTTCTCGGATATTACGCGGTCGGTTTCGGCGTTCCGTTCATCTTTATGAGGAAGTTTTACAACTCGTTGGGGTTCGTCCGCTACAATCTGATGATGTTCCTCTTCCTCTCGATGGTCGGGGTGCCGCTGAAGATCTATTTGCGACTGCTCGCGGGGGTCAAATATGTCTTGGTGACCCCTTGGTTTAAGATATAAAGGCGAAGGAGGGATTCTTCATGAATGACCGATTGGGAATTGGGCTTTTTATCACGGTCGGCACCCTGGGGATCATGGGGCTCTTTCTCGGGGTGACCGTCTGGCTTGAGAACGCGTTCAAGAAGGAAAAGCAGAAAAAATAGGAAGGGATCGAGCGGTTTATGGTAAAACACGTCTTATTTGCGTCCTTCAGTGTGGCGGTTCTATTCCAGATCGGGGTCTTCGCTTTTCGGGAACAGGCCCCCGAGTGGAAGAAATACGAAAAGGTCTATTACGAAAAATTGGCGAAGGTGACGAACGACCCGAAGGTGGCCGGCACCCCGCTCAAGGTCAAGCAGATCTGGAATGAGCGTCTGAACCGAGCCGATCGCTGCACGACCTGCCATGGCGGGATCGACAACCCGGCATTCGAGAATGAGCCGCAGCCGTATAAAACCCATTCCAACTTTGCAAAAGAGGGATATATCTCGAAGCATGCATTCGAGAAGTTCGGCTGCACCATCTGCCACGAGGGAGACGGCCAAGCGGTTACGGTAGAGAAGACGCATGGCGTCGTCCACCATCTCGACCGCCAGCTCCTCACCGGCCCCTATGTTCAGGCCGCCTGCACCAAGTGCCACTATGAGCTCTACTCGCCCGATGTCTATTGGCCCGAAACGAAGGTCTTGATGGAGGGGAAGCGGCTCGCGACCGAGCTTGGCTGCGTCGCCTGCCACGCCATCCGCCAATTGGGGAGCACCGCCACCCTGGCGCCGGAGATCTCATCGATGGGGAGCAAGACCGAGCTGGCTTTTTATCTCGTCCACGATTACTCCCGGATCAAAGCGAAAGACCATACGACCCGAACCTGGGAGTGGGAGCATTTTAAAGATCCGCAAAAGATCGTGCCGGGGACAATGAATGCGCCGAATCCGAAAGACCGGACGCCGCCGACGATCATGCCGAATTGGAACCTCACCGACGACGAGGCGACCGCGCTGACCGTGTTTGTGTTGTCATTGAGAGATCCGAAGATGGAACGGATTCCTCGGGAGTACCTGCCGAAAGTGGTCGAGCACAACGAGTACGACCAATTTAAAAACTAAGCGCGCTTTTGAAAAAGGCCCTGGTCTGAGACAAGACCAGGGCCTTTTTCATTTCGGAGGACAACGGTTTTGGAATGTATGGTTTTTCTTTATGAATGGTAAATTTACTTTTGAGAGGCTGTGAGGCTATTAAGTATTCCCTTTCGAAGGAGCCTAAGAACATCCTCTCGGCCGCAAGGTGCAAATATGTAAGGAAGTTGAGAGGGGGCGCTTACCCTCTCTTAAGCGCCACCATCCCCAGCGGGGGAATCGTGATCTCAATCGAGTGGGTCCGGCCGTGGGATTGAATCGGCTCGGCATTCACCCCGCCGCCGTTTCCGAGGTTGCTTCCGCCGTAGAAGGCCGAGTCGCTGTTGAGCCGCTCCTGCCAAAACCCTTCAAAGGGAACGCCGATCCGGTAATGAAGACGCGGGACCGGGGTAAAGTTGAAGGCCATGACGATCACGTCGTTCGGATCGTCTCCGCGGCGGAGATAGCTGATGACGCTCGCCCCCGCGTCGCCGAAGTCAATCCACTCGAAGCCCGACTGATCGAAATCTTTCTGATGCAGCGCCGGCTCGTTCCGGTAGAACCGATTGACGTCGCTGAGCCACTGCTTCACCTGCTGGTGTTGCGGGTATTGGAGCAGATGCCATTCGAGGCTCTCCTCATGGTTCCACTCGCGGCCTTGGCCGAACTCTCCCCCCATAAAGAGAAGCTTCTTCCCGGGGTGGGTAAACATGTAGCCGAAGAGCAGCCGCAGGTTGGCGAACTTCTGCCAGCCGTCTCCCGGCATCTTGGAGAGGAGCGATCCCTTTCCATGGACCACCTCGTCATGAGAGAGGGGAAGGACGAAATTTTCGAAAAAGGCATACCAGATGCTGAAGGTCAGCTGGTTTTGGTGGTATTTTCTAAACACCGGATCATTGGAGAAGTAGGAGAGGGTGTCGTGCATCCAGCCCATGTTCCACTTCATCCCGAAGCCGAGCCCGCCGACATACACGGGGCGGGAGACCATCGGCCAGGCGGTCGACTCCTCCGCATAGGTCTGCACGTCGGGGAACGCGCCGTAGATCGCTTCGTTCAATCGCTTCAGCAGAGAGATCGCTTCTAGATTTTCCCGCCCGCCGTACATGTTGGGAATCCACTCGCCCGACTTTCTCGAATAATCGAGATAGAGCATCGAGGCGACCGCGTCGATCCGGAGCCCGTCGATGTGATATTTCTCGAGCCAGAAAAGGGCGCTGCTGATGAGAAAGGCTTGAACTTCATTCCGGCCGTAGTTGAAGATGGAGCTGTTCCAGTCGGGGTGGTATCCCTTGCGGGGATCGGCATGCTCGTAGAGGTGGGTTCCGTCGAAGTAGGCCGGTCCGTGCTGATCGGTCGGAAAGTGGGAGGGAACCCAGTCGAGAATGACGCCGATGCCGTTTTGATGGAGGGTGTCGATCAGGTACATCAGATCTTGCGGCGTTCCGTACCGGTGGCTCGGGGCGAAGTAGCCGGTCGTCTGATACCCCCAGGAGCCGTAGAAGGGGTGCTCGGTGAGCGGCAGAAATTCCACATGGGTGAAACCGGTCTCCTGCAGATATTCGGTCAGCGGCTTGGCCAGCTCTCGATAGGTGAGCGGCCGATTCCCCTCCTCCGGCACCCGGCGCCAGGAGCCGAGGTGCATCTCGTAGATGGAGATCGGCGCGCGGAGGTGGTTCGCCTTTGCCCGCTGCGACATCCACCCCTGATCGCCCCATTCATATCCCAAATCCCAGACGACCGATGCGGTTCGGGGAGGGAGTTCCCACCAAAAAGCAAACGGGTCTCCCTTGTCGACCTCATATTGATGATGCCCGGAAGCGATGTGATATTTATAGATCGCGCCGACCCCGACGTCGGAGAAAAACCCTTCCCAGACCCCCGAGCCGTCTGGACGGACGATCAGAGGATGAGCGCTCCGGTTCCAGTCGTTGAAGTCGCCGACGACCGAGACCGACTCCGCATTCGGCGCCCAGACGGCAAAGTAGACCCCGCGGAGACCATTCTCGGCAATCGGGTGGGCCCCCATTTTGTGGTGAAGCTGGAAGTGGCTTCCTTCTTTCAGCAGATAGATATCGTGGTCGGTGAGGAGGCTGATCTGGGGGGCGGCCCCTTTCATGCGTTGACTTCCACTCATTGTGCGGTCTCCATCAGATGGGCGATCCCCTTCAGCGGGATCACGACCCATTCGGGACGATTGTTTAACTCATAGGCGATTTCATAAATCGCTTTATCCAGAAGAAACATATTCAACAAGATCTCGATCTCTTCCCGTTCCTTGGGAACGAATGGAGAATCCCCGGCGGTATCGAGGTAGGACCTGAGAAACGCCCCGGCCATGTATCGATACCATAAATCGCCCCAAGGTTCAAGTATCGGGATATCCTCGGCGCGGATAGAAGACTGCGTGATCAATCCGGTGTGGGCCTTGTAATGGAACGACCGGATCATTCCGGCGACATCCCGAAAAGGGGAGCGCTTGAGGCGCCGCTCGCTTAAGGGCCGCGTCGGCTCTCCTTCGAAGTCGATGAGGAAAAAGTCATTCCCCGTATAAAGGACCTGGCCCAGATGGTAGTCGCCGTGGGTCCTAAATTTAATCGTCGAGAGCTTTTTCTTGTAGATTACTTTAAAACGCTCCAAAATCTGCGGTTCGATATCCAGAACGTTCTGAGCCTTGGCTTGAACGGCGGCCGGGAGGTATTTGAGATTGTTTCTCAGAAGTTGAAAGGTCCGACGTCCCCGGCTTTGCATCCCCTGAAAGATGGAGCGTTGATAGAGGAGGGTATACGGCTCCGGCGCAAAGGCCGGGTCCTCGGTATTTGAAGCGAGCGCCAGATGAAATTCGGCGGTCCGTTTGCCGAGCACCGACGCCATCTCCAGCAGGACGGTGCTGATGAGCTCTTGAAGGAGTGGGGGGACCTCTCGGTAAGCGGTCTCATAAATAGAAGGGGGAGAGGGAGGGAGCTCGCGGACCTCGCCTCGGATGGAGAGGACCCGCTCGAAGAAGCGGGAGACCGCATCGACCGTATATCGCCACGCGTCCCCCTCGTTCTGGACATAGCCTTGCAGCAATCCGATGACGATCGGCTCCGCGCCGTTTTTGCGGTATTCGATCGCCCCCGCGAAGGGAGGAATTCGCGGGAACGGGGGGGTCTGCTCGGTGAGGTACCGTCCGACCTCCAGATCGGGATTGACCCCCTCATCCAGCCGGCGGTAGAGCTTGAAGAAGAAGGCATGGTCGTACAAAATCGAGGTGTTGGTCTGATCGCCGCGGAGGACTTGTGATTCGGAGAGGTTCTGGCCCGATGCCAGGTCTTTAAAACGCTCTCCCGGGGAGCCGATTAATTCTCCCGCGGCTCCCCGGACATGCTGTCTCTTCGAGATCATCGAGAGGAGATGACGGCGGAAAGCCTCGCTGTAAACGGCGTCATAGAGAATGCCGGTCGTCCCGACGGTGAGGCGGGCGATGACCGCCAGCGGGGCCTCTTCTTCGATCCGCGCCGCTGCATCACGCGAAGCGAAAGCGACCGGGAGAAGATAGGTCTCCGGAATCCCCTCCGTGTATTCGATTTGCAAGAAGAGCAGCCGGCCCGCCTCTCCATTCCGCCCGATCGGAATTGTCTCGGCAATCCGGAGCTGCTCGATCTGGCGGGCTTTTCCGCCGAACCATCGGCATCCGACGATGTAAGCGGGGAGGATTCCTCTCTCCAGCCGTTCCCGCTCTTTCCCTTCCAACGCCTGGAGCCACTGCCCGCTGATCTGAAGCTCCGGAACGGTCCGGCGACTCGCGGCCGAGATCGCCTCTTCGCCTCTTCTGAGGAGAAAACGATAATAGCCGTAGGTGCCGAGGGTGACACTGTAACGCCCATCCCGGATCGCCGGGAATTTGGTCCGGCTGAAGAGGGTCTGAGGGACATAGCCGACGAATTTGGAGAGATCGAGCTCGGCGATCTGGGAGTGCCGGGAGAGGTTCACCACGACGAGGATCGTCTCCTCTTCATATTGCCGGAGGAAGGCGAGGACCTTTGGATTGTCGGAGTGGAGAAACTCCAGCGTCCCCCGTCCGAACGCTTTGTAGTTCTTCCGGGTGGCGATGAACCGCTTCATGCTCCAGAGAAGCGAGGAGTGGTTGCGCTCCTGATTCTCGACATTGACCGCTTCATAATGGTACTCCGGATCGATGATCGCCGGGAGATAGAGCTTCTGCGGGTTGGCGCGCGAGAAGCCGGCGTTTCGATCGGCATTCCACTGCATCGGGGTCCGGACCCCGTTTCGATCGCCGAGATAAAAGTTGTCCCCCATGCCGATCTCATCCCCATAATAGATCACCGGGGTTCCGGGGAGGGAGAAGAGGAGGACGTTCATCAGTTCTATTTTTCTCCGATCATTCTCCAGCAGCGGGGCGAGCCGCCGCCGAATGCCGAGGTTGATCCGCATCTTCGGGTCGCGCGCGTAAATGCGGTACATGTAGTCGCGCTCTTCATCGGTTACCATCTCCAGCGTCAGCTCGTCATGATTGCGCAAGAAGATCGCCCATTGGCAGTTCTCCGGGATCGCGGGGGTCTGCTCCAAGATATCGATGATCGGAAAGCGGTCCTCCATCCGGAGCGCCATGAAGATCCGCGGCATCAACGGAAAGTGAAACGCCATGTGGCAGGAGTCTCCCTTGCCGAAGTAGGCGACGGCATCCTCCGGCCACTGATTGGCCTCGGCCAGAAGCATCCTGTTTTTAAACTGGGCGTCGACGCGGGAGCGGAGCTTTTTCAAGAATTCATAGGTCTCGGGGAGGTTCTCGCAATTGGTTCCCTCCCGCTCGTAAAGGTACGGAATGGCATCGAGCCGCAATCCGTCGACCCCCAGCTCCAGCCACTGCTCCATCACCCGGAGCATCGCCTTCTGGACTTGCGGGTTGTCGAAATTCAGGTCGGGCTGGTGGGAGTAGAACCGGTGCCAGTAGTATGCTTTTGCCACCGGATCCCAGGTCCAGTTGGAGGTCTCAAAATCTTTAAAAATGATCCGGGCCTCTTTGTATTTCTCAGGGGTGTCGCTCCAGACATAGAAGTCCCGCCAATGAGAGCCCGGACTGGAACGCCGGGCCCGCTGGAACCATTGATGTTGATCCGAAGTGTGATTTAAGACGAGTTCGGTGATCACGCGGATGCAGCGCCGATGGGCCTCTTTTAAAAACTCCTTGAAGTCGCGCATCGTCCCGTAATCGGGGTTGACGCTGAAGTAGTCGGCGATGTCATAGCCGTCATCCCGCATCGGAGAGGGATAGAAGGGGAGGACCCAGATCGCCGTGACCCCGAGGTCTTTCAGGTAATCTAATTTTTCGGTCAGCCCTTTAAAATCGCCGATCCCGTCGCCGGTCCCATCGAAAAACGCTTTGATATGGAGCTGATAAATAATGGCGTCCTTAAACCATTGAGGATCGTCATCCGCCTGAAACTCCTTTTCGGACATTCAGATCTCCTCGCTTTGATTTGATTGAAAAAACCAAGAGGCCCGTCGCCGGGTCTCTCTATCCCGTCCCTTTTATCTTTTATTAAGGGAGTTTTGGATTCACGCTGAAAATGTGAGCCGGCATGACCGCCGGATCGAGCCGGATATAGTTCCACTCGCCGCGCCATTGATAGCGGACATCGGTGATCAGATCGTGAACCGGATAGCTTTCATCCGTCTCAATACCGAGCTCGTGAATCGGAACCTGGACCCACCCGTATTGCGGATGGTGCGGGTCGAGGTTTACCGCAATGAGGAGGCTGTTCGAGAGATCTTCCGTCGTCTTTGTATAGCAGAGAATCTGGTCGTTGTTAATGGCGCAGAAGCGAAGCCGGTCGTTAAAATGGAGCGCCCGGTTCTCTCCCCGGATTCGATTGACGCGGGCGACGAGCTCCTTGATGTTGCCGGGGCGCTCCCAATCCCAGGCGCGGACCTGGTACTTCTCTGAATCTTGATACTCTTCCGTTCCGGGAACGGCGCGGCTCTCACAGAGCTCATAGCCGCTGTAGATCCCATAATTCGCCGCCAGCGTTGCGGCGAGGACGAGCCGCGCCTGAAAGGCCGGTCGGCCGCCGGTCTGCAGATAGGCGTGGAGAATGTCGGGGGTGTTCGCGAAGAAATTCGGACGAAAGTACTCCCGCACCTCCGTCTGGGTCAGCTCAGTGACGTAGTCGATCAGCTCCTGTTTTGCATTGCGCCAGGTAAAGTAGGTGTAAGATTGCGTGAATCCCCCTTTGGCGAGCGCATACATGATCTTCGGTCGGGTGAAGGCCTCGGCGAGGAAGATCGTCTCCGGGTGTTTTTTCTGGATCTCGCCGATCAGCCAGAACCAGAAGCGAAGCGGCTTGGTGTGGGGATTGTCGACGCGGAAGATCTTCACCCCCTGGTCGATCCAAAATTCGATGACGCTTTTCAACTCCGTCCAGAGTCCTCGCCAATCGTCACACTCGAAATTGAATGGATAGATGTCCTGATATTTCTTCGGCGGATTCTCCGCGTATTTGATCGTTCCGTCGGGGCGGTGGAGAAACCACTCGGGATGCTCCTTCACATAGGGGTGATCGGGGGAGCATTGGAAGGCGATGTCGAGGGCGACTTCCAGCCCCTGTCGATTGGCCGCCGCGACGAACTGCCGAAAATCTTCCAGCGTGCCGAGTCCCGGATCGACCGCTTTGTGTCCGCCCGCTTCCGATCCGATCGCCCAGGGGCTTCCCGGATCGCCTGGCCCCGCCCTCAACGCATTGTTGGGCCCCTTGCGAAATTTTTTTCCGATCGGATGGATCGGGGGAAGATAGAGGACGTCGAATCCCATCGACGCGATCTCCGGGATGCGTGAGGCCGCCTCCCCAAAGGTGGCGCTGCGCGCCGGATCGGGACCGGCTGATCGGGGAAACATTTCGTACCAGGCGCTGTAGCGCGCCCGTTCCCGCTCTACACGGACTTCGAGTGTCCGCTCGTACCGGGTGGCGCGGCTTCGGTCGGGATACCGCGACATCAGGGTGTCGAGCGATTCATGCAGCGCGACCTCAATGCGCAGTTCCTGAGGCAACGAACCCGACAAAATTCCGGCATGCTCGCGCAGCCGCTCTTGATCTTCTCCGGCGGCCCGCTTGGCGGCATCGGAGACGAGGCCGGCCCCTTCCAGCAGTTCGCTGCCGACCTCCTGGCCGGCGTTGATCCGTTTGGCCAGATCGTCCCGCCATGAAACAAACCGGTCGATCCACGCCTCCAGGGTGTAATGATAATGGCGCGCATCGGCCGGGACGAACGTTCCGCTCCAAGCATCATTGCCGAGCGGCTCCATCAGCGTCTCTTGCCACCTCTCTTCCGTGACCGGTTTATAGAGGAGCCGGGCGGCGATACGGTCGTGACCATCGGCGAAAATGGCGGCGGTCACGACGACCTTTTCCCCGGGCGTTCGCTTGATCGGATAACGACCGGCGTCGATTTCCGGCGCAACCCGTTCGATCATCACCCGCTGCTGTGCCTGGTCCGGAAAACGTGGCTGGAGGTTTTTGGATTGAGTCATTGTTCCCAAACGTTTCATTTTTTTGACGGAGAGCTCTCTTCAATTATTTCATCTCGAGAGGACCGGCCGTCGTTTGTTTTATTGTAACTGATCCGGGTGGGGAAGGTAAACTGAGGCTGGTTTCTGTAGGATGATTTTGGAGCGACTTTTGCAAATTTCCTAGGCATCTAATCGGTAAATTCGCTGATTGAATGTATCGGTGGATCCCGCGGGCTGTCCGACCTGCGGGATCCACTAGACCTTAGCGTGTGAACTCCCTCCCTTCGTCAACGACCTTCGATGCCGCTTGACCGATCGATTTGAGGTGTTCTTGGGCGTCGTTTGCCCACTGTTTTCCCTGGTCTGCCGCGCCGGCGAGGGACTCTCTTGTTTTTTCGGTGATGCGACCGAAGCGCTTCCCGGTTTCGTTCGCAAGCCCTCTTAAATCTTTTTGAGTTTCTCTGCCCGACCGAGGGGCGAACAGCACCCCTGCCAATGCGCCGGCGGCCAGGCCTGCCAAGAACATCAGCAGACCAAAAGCAAAACGGGATTCCCCTTTCATGTTTCCTCCTTTTTCAGGATGAGGGAGAGGCGATGGCCGCTCCGAGTCTCGGTTAAAAAAGATATTCTATTGTCTATACAGATCGATTTGAGAAGTCAAGTCTCGGAGGTAATGAGTAATGGCACAAGGGGTGGAGGGTGGATTGAGACGGTTTCGGATTCCGGGTTGATGCGTCTCCCGTCCCCTGCCGGTGAGTTACAGGAGGGCTGAGAAGCGAATCCCGTTTGATCGCTCTCTTTGGGAGACGCCCTGATCGGAGCCGATGGCAGGCGCTGTTAACGGCTGTCTCGCCTTTCTGTTTTGCGGCGTTCGTGCTGAAGGGGATCGAGCGGCATCTGGAGGGTGACTTTCGTTCCCTTTCCGATTTGGGAGGTGACGTCGATATTTCCACGGTGTTGGTCGACGATATGGTGGCAAATCATCAAGCCCAATCCGGTTCCCTCCGCCTCCTTCGTCGTGAAAAAGGGATTGAAGAGTTTTTCCAAATTTTCCTCTGAAATGCCGGCGCCGGTATCGGCGACGACCACTTTGACCAGAGTGGGGGAGGGGTCCGCCTGGTAAGAGGTCATCAGGGTGATCTTCCCGGTGGCGGTGGCCTGGATGGCATTTAAAATGAGATTTAAAAAAACTTGCTTGATCTTCTCCTGATCTATTTTGATGGGGGGGAGATCGGGGGCGAGTTGAAGGTCGAACTCGATCCCTTTCTTGCCGGCTTCGTGTTTGAGGAGGGTGACGACTTCTTGTAAGAGGAGATTAAGGCTTTCTTCTTTGAGCGAAAGGGTATCCTGATCGGCTCCCTTAGAGAAGTCGAGCAGTTTCCGGATCAGCGTCTGGATTCTCTCCGCCTCGCGAATCGAGAGCTGATAGAAGTGATCGAAATATTCTTTGTCGAGTCGCGACTCCTGGAGTTTTTGTGGGAGCATCTGAAGGAAGGTGTAAATCGCCACCATCGGGTTGTTGATCTCGTGCGCCATCCCGGCGGCCAACGTGCCGATGGCGGTGAGGCGGTTGGTTCGTGCGACCCGCTTGAGCGTCTCGATTTTTTCCGCATAAAGCCGGTCTCGCTCTTTCACGAGACAGTGGTGCTCCACCCCCTGGAGCATGGCACAGCGAAGCTCGGCGACGTCATAGGGCTTCGAGATGTAGCGGTAGATATTCCCTTTGTTGATCGCTTCGATGACCATCTCCATTTCGGTGTAGGCGGTCAGGAGCATCCGGACGGCATCCGGACAGATCTTTCTCGCTTCGGCGAGGACTTCAACGCCGGTCATGCCCGGCATTCTCTGATCGCTGATAATCACCGCGATCTCGGGATGGGCCTGAAGGATCTCGATCGCCTCCCGGCCGCTCTTCGCCGTATAAACCGTGAACTCCCGCTCATAGAGCTCCGCGAGGCTGAGCAAGGCCATCTCTTCATCATCGACAAAGAGCACCGGGTATTCTTTGTGGTCAGGTCCAGATTGCATAAGAGCTCCTGAAAGGAGTGATCTGCGGATTAATGCCGCACGACGCTGAGGGCCTGTCGAGCGGGCAGCGTGAGAATAAACTCGGTCCCTTGTCCCGCCTGGCTGTAGACGGAAATCTCTCCCCCATGGCTCTGAAGGATACGATAGCTGACCGAAAGCCCGAGGTCGGTTCCCTTTCCGACCTCTTTCGTGGTGAAGAAAGGCTCAAAGATCCGTTTTTGATTTTCCATCGGAATGCCCGTTCCGCTGTCTTTCACCGAGACCTTCACCCACCCTTCTTCTTTCCACGTTTTAATGCGGATCTCCCCTTTGTCCGGAATGGCATGGATCGCATTCTGCAGCAAGTTCATGAAAACCTGATTGATCTGGCCGGGAACCGCTTCGATCAAGCCGATCTCCCCGTATTCCTTGGTGACGATAATGCGATCCTTGAGCTCTGGACGCATTAAATTGAGTGTCGAATCAAATCCTGCATGGAGGTCGATCGGTCTGAATTGGGCCTCGTCTTTTCTGACGAAAGCTTTCAGGTCGGAGATGATGGTCTCGGTCCGGTCCAACCCTGTTTTGATGATCGAGATGGCCCGGCCGATTTTCTCATTTAATCGGTTGATCTCGGCGCTGTCGAGGGTCGCCCCCTCTTTTGCAAGCCGCTCGTGCTCGTCGAGCGCGCTACGAAGGTTCTCCAGACTGACCTTGGCGAAGCTGATCGGGTTGTTGATCTCGTGCGCCATCCCGGCGACGAGCAGGCCGAGGGCCGCCATCTTTTCCGAATGAATCAGCTGGGCTTCCAGACCGCGCTGGTTGAGGAGCGACTTGATCCGGGCCCGAAGCTCCTCGCAGCTAAACGGCTTTGTGAGATAATCGTCGGCGCCATATTCCAATCCCTCGATCTTCATCGAGAGGTCCGCTTTGGCCGAGATCAAGACGACCGGGATCTGCTTGGTCAGCGGGTTTTCCTTGATCTCTCGACAGAGTTGATAGCCGTCTTTGATCGGCATCATGACATCGGAGAGAATTAAGCTCGGCAGCTCCGACTGAGCCCGCTGTACCCCCTCCACCCCATTCTGAGCCGTAATGATATAATAGTCATCTTGGAGTTGAGCCGCCAGAAAGTGGAGCATGTCGGGATTGTCTTCGACCACCAGAAGCTTCGGCGTGCCGGGCCGGCTGCCTGAGACGGTGTTCTGAATCGGTTGCGACTCTTGGACAATGCCGGCGGTCGCATATTCTGCCGCTTGATGCAACGAGCGGGTCCAATCCTGACTCCCTTCCTCTTTTTCCTCGGAGATGAAAACGGGGGCATCAAGAAAGGGAATGGTAAAGGTCATGGTCGTCCCGCTACCCAGCTTACTCTCTGCCGAGATTTCTCCTTTATGAAGCTCGATTAACTCCTTCGAGAGGGCCAGCCCGATCCCGGTTCCCTCAAACCGGCGGCTGGAAGAGGCATCGACTTGAGAAAAACGGTTGAAGAGCTTGTGGAGGTTTTCCGCGGCGATGCCGATCCCCGTATCGGTTACTTTAACGAACACCTGATCGACGCTCTGCTCGCAGGAGACTTCGACCTTTCCACCGACCGGGGTGAACTTGATGGCATTGAAGATCAGATTTAGAAGAACCTTTTCGATCTTATCTCGATCGAAATAGAATTCATCGATCGGATCGGGACAGGTGAAGGAGAGAGAGATTTCCTTCTTCTCCGCCAAAGGTGTAATGGAGGCAATAATCCCTTTAATGAATTTTGTAAAGTCCGCTTTTGAGTAGGAGAGCTGCATCTTCCCGGCGTCGATCTTGGCCAAATCGAGAAGGTTGTTGATCAACTTGAGAAGGCGAAGGCCGTTTTGATACATGCTGTTTAAGTCTTCCCGTCGGTCGTTTTGCAGCGTCTCCCGATGGAGCATCGATTCCAGCGGGGCCAGGATCAGTGTGAGAGGGGTGCGAAGCTCATGGGAGATATTGGCGAAGAACTGGGTTTTGACTTGATCGAGCTCTTGGAGTTTTTGATAAGAGCGCTCCAACTCCGCCTTGCTTTCGGACAACTCACGGGTCCGCTCTTCGACCTTTCTTTCTAAGTCTAATGCCCACTGCCGGAGTGTTTCGGACATTTTGTGAACATCATCATATAAGAGCGAATTGGAGAGGGCAATGGAGGCTTCGATTCTTAGATTTGAGAGGAATTCAATATCCGAGCGGGTAAATGGTTTGAGATTGTCTTTTTCCCCGAGGTTAATGATCCCTATCAGTTTTTGGTCATGGATTAGAGGAAGTGCAACCTTGGCTGAAAAGGCTTCGAAATAGCGATGAGCCGATGCTTTAACGTTTTCATGCCGTGGATCGGCCTCAAGTTCCATAGACTCGATGACTCGATCTTCTTTCTGCATCCAGTTTAAAAATGGAGCGTGAGCTCTAAAATCAATTTGAGTACTTTCGTTTCCCACATAAGCATACTGAGATTTCTTCACATCCCACAATACTATGGAAGAATGAGAAACGTATAGCGCCTCCCGAATTGTGGATACAATCTTTTCGGTTAATCCCTTCAAATCCTTTAATAGAGTTAGTTCTTTGACCATTCCCTGCAGTATTTTTTGCATGTCATACTTTCGACGCTGGAAGAGATGGTCGATGCGCGGTTGAACCGTTTTGATGTAGAAAACCAGTAAGAGAAAATGGAGAGCGATCATAGTGGAAAGTTGAAAATCAGAAAGGTTTGTTATCCACGGTCTGGCCCATATAGTTGTAAACAGAATGGGCATAAGGGCCAGCGACGAGGTGGTCAGCCACATCGCCGTCTTATGAATGACGGTTCGAATATCCATTAACTGATAGCGGACTATTGCATAAGTGGTGGCCCCAACATACAGCGGTACGGCATATGTTCCATAGCTATTAAGAAATGGGATCCTAACGTCATAAACCAAGAGGAAGTTTGAACTGCCGCCAAGGTAACCCGCTATGGATGACCACAGGTAATACCCCATCTGAACTCTCTTAGATCCCTTTGATGAGATATATGCCTGGAAGAGTTTTAGATGGCCATAAGAGATACAAAAGGCAAAGAAGATTAATAGAAGTGAATAAAAAGGTCCAGGCACGATCATAAAATTGATATCAGTTCTTTGGATTACATCTGAGATCATCAGATTAGTGAAAAAAAGCATACTGAGAAATATGCTCACCGAATAGAGGATAACCAATTTCCAGCGAGCAAGAGGGTTTTCGAGCAGGATAGTGACAAAATGTACCAGGAGGGTAGGAATATAGGGAACCCCTGCTTCCATGCTCCTGCCTATTAATAAGGCTGATTCTTTATTTGTATTTGTGATTAGCAGCAGTTCAAGAAGACTCCACCATGAGATGGAGATACAATAAAAGAAAAAAATTAATCCAAGAGATTCCTTCCTTTTGTTCAAAGATACAAAAAGCCCAAGAAGAAATGTGGCAGCGGCTGTTAAGCCTAAACCTACTGCAAGGTTGTCTTGGAATGCTTCCATTATTCCTTCATGAAATAAGACCGATCAGGCCTACACTGAAGCCAGCAGCAATCCCGGCTAATAGTACTTTGTCTTCCTGTTTAACTCTTTTTGTTCTTATTGCTTCGCACATTGCAATGGGCATACTGGCTGTAGCAATGTTTCCATAATATGGAAATGTCCACATTAGTTTATCGTGCGGAATTCCCATTGCCTTATGATATAGATTGTCTGTAAACGTTGTAGGTATCTGGTGAGGTATGACTAAACTGATGTCTTCCATATTCCAATTCAGTATCTGCATGATTTTTTCTAATCCCTTCGGAGCTAATTTAACAGCAGCTGTTTCCAGGTCAGTCCCGTGGGACCTAAAGAATTTATTATGTTCATTTGCTCCTTCAAGGGTGCCCGCAAGTGCGAGTCTCCAGTACTCACTGTTTGATGAAAACCATCTCGCACGTATTCCCCTGGGTTCATTCACCGTTGCTCTCGTCAAGACTGCTGCTCCGCCTGCATCCCCAATAGTATAGCTGAAGATACATAATTTAAAATCGTCTTTTGTCTTTGGTTCCCAATCGATCGCGATTGATACTTTTTCGCCCGTTACCACCATGCCGTTTTCACATCGTCCGGAAGCAATCATAGAATCAAGAATATCTATGCCGGTAACAAATCCATTACAGGCATTGACCAGATCAAAAGCGTAAGCATCCTTTGCTCCGATTTTATCTTGAACCACAATCGCAGTGGCGGGTTCATCGAAGTCTTTGGCTATACCACAATAAATAATTACATCGAGATCTTTTGCATCCATACCCGCATTATTCAACGCATCTCGAGCAGCCATACCTGCTAAATCAGAGGGAAAAAGATCGGCGCTAGCATAGCGCCGTGACTTAATCCCGGTGAGAGTCTCAACAACCGCTCCGACATTTTTGTACCCTTCTGCTCTAAACATTTTATTAATCTCTTCGGCCGTGATCTCTTGGGGTGGCAGGTAGGAGCCCCAGCCGACAATTTTTGACGCGTGAACAGTCGATTTTCGAATAGCAGGTCTTACTTTCTCTTCAAGAGATTTCAAGGTTTGATAGTGAAAATCTAAAATACCTTGGGACATGTTATCCTTAGCAATGGTAACGCTCACTGATGACTTCCCCTCTGTTATTGTATTTTGCTTGAGTGCGTGAATGGCCGTGCTAAGTATTTTTTGATCGAAATCATGGATGGCAGAAAATTTAATTCCACTTATATAATGATTAGTCCCATTGTTTTTTCCCGCGCTACAGAAGACAACTTGACCACTGATGTTTAAATAACAGAAACTTTCGCCAAAAGAAATCTGAAGAGTGACCGGAGTGCCTGCTGGTAGAGGATCGCTAATTAATATAAGCAGTCCACTCAAGCTGATATTTTGAGTGTGTCCTGATATCTCTTTTCCATCTACATGAAGATGAACGGGGATGCGGATGACCTCTCGATCAAATCGCCGAAGTTGCGAGGCGAGGCGCCTCCGCTCGGACGAAGGGGACTCTAAATTACTTCTTCGTTCGGCTCTCCGCCGATCTGTAAAATCAATCGGTGCGATGCTCTTCCTTCTCTCATAGAATACTGCCGTTCCTGCACTCATTTACTCCTCCTTTGTGTCATGGAATTATAATAAGAACCAGTGTTGACGTTCTTCAGGTCAACAGCTCATTTCAACTTTTTTGTTCTTTCGACGAGAATTATTGCTCCGTCTCACTCACGAAGTCGATAATATCGCGGGCGGTATGTAGCTTAT